>CAYGKI010000226.1:259-3905 GCA_964350235.1 uncultured Gemmatimonadaceae bacterium
TGATGACCAACGGGCGCCGGCCGCCGAGGCCGTCAGAAGCGGTACGTGTAGCTGAGTTTCACGGACGCGCCCCGGGACAGGGTCACGAATTCACGTGACGTCCGGTCCTCCAAGGCGCACACGCCCTCACCCAGGGTCACCGGGCACCGCTGCCAGTTGTTGGTGAACACGAAGTACAGGTCGCTCCCCGGGGTGACGATCCAGCGCACGCGTCCGAAGAATCCAAGGATCTCGCTCTGGGTGTCGTACTGGAACTGGGTCGTCGAGCTGACCCAGGGGCTCGGGCTCCACTGCCCTTCCAGCTCGTAAACGTCCGCCGAGAAGTCGCCGTCGGGGAGGCTTACCGAGTTGTGGTCCAGGTTGGTGGACAGCTGGATGCCGGGGGCGGGGCGGAAGGTGAGACGGGCGTTCAGCCCCTGCCGGGTGCCATCCCAGAAATCACCCCCGTTGAAGCCGCCCCACAGAGAGACCTTGCGCTGACCGGCGGTTCGGAAGAAGAGCCTGTACTCCCAGGTCGAGTAGGCTCTGTCGCCCTCGATGAAGATCCCGTCGCTGATCTCGAACGTGTTGTCCAGGTACTCCCGGGTCCGCGTGACGTTGAAGTCGAACCCGTCGCCGCTCTCGAAGTTGATGCCCAGGGGCTGGAGCTGGACCTGTCGCTCCTCGAGGATCCCGGTGCCCAGCTCGGTCTGACGCTGGAACTGAGCCCAGAGGTTGAAGTTCCGGATGAACGAGATGCCGTCCGGACGCGGCTGCCACCCCACCCGCGAGTCGAACCGCCGGAAGTCGTTCCGCGTGGTGAAGCCCACCGCGGGGTCGAACGCCGCTCCCAGCTCCCTCCAACCCACGTTCCAGGACCAGACGTCGTTGGGGAAGTCCACGCGGAGGCCACGGGCGCTCAGGTCCCCGGTGGATGCGGATACACCGTCGTCCGTATTGGAGTTGTACAGGAAGAACGCGGTGACGCCGAAGTTGTTTCCGCCCAGGAAGTGTCGGGTGTTGAAGTCGAAGTCCACCCCCGCCGTGTGCGCCGTCTCGGGCGCGAACCCGTCGGCGTCGGGCGAGGTCGAGCGCCGCGTATAGAGCGCCCCCACCGCGGACTGCTCGAAGAGGCCTCGCTTCACCCGCGCCACGGTGAAGTCCTCCCCGGGGATGGTCGCCATCTCGTCGGGGAGGAGGATGCCGTCGTCGTTCACGTCCGACAGGTAGTCGAGCTTCCCGGTCCCGATCTGGTAGAAGCCCAGCTCGAACGCGCCCACCTGGCCGGTCATACGTCCGCCGTACTCCAGCGGGACCTGCCGGCCGCTTCGGATGCCGATGTTCCGGGAGTAGAACGGCGAGACCATCGATCCGGGGGCGAACGAGAAGACGCCGGAGCCCTCGAGGAAGAAGTCCCGCTGCTCCGGGAAGCGCTGGCTGAAGCGGGTGAGGTTGACCTGCCGCTGGTCGGCCTCCACCTCGGCGAAGTCGGTGTTGATGCTCACCGAAGCCTTGAGGCTCGAGGTCACGTTGTAGTTGACGTCGAGGCTCACGTCCGCCGGGTAGGTCGTGGGGTCCAGGTCCGTGGGGACGTTCTTCCAGCTGGCGACGGTGGAGGGAATGGCCTCCAGGCCCAACCCCTGGGACATCCGCCCCAGGCCCGTCACCTGACCCGCGTACACTGGGCTCCGAAGACCCTCGTTCCTGCGCCAACCTCTCCAGAGGATCTCCTCGTTCCGGCGCCGGATCGTACGCTGGAAGTTGATGCCCCAGGTATCCAGGTTGGGATCGAAGTTGAGGGTCCGGAACGGAATGCGGATCTCCGCCGACCATCCGTCGGGCCGGCGGGACGTGCGGGCCTCCCAGATGCCGTCCCAGGCCTTGTTGGCCCCTCCTCCTCCGAAGCCGCCGCCTCCCCGACCACCACCGCCGCCGCCGCCGATGATGCCGTCACCCATGAGCCCGGCGGGGTTGATCTCGAAGAAATACCCCGTCCGCCCGTCCATGAACGTGTCGAGGATCCACATGAAGCGGTCGTCGGTGTTCAACCCGGCGTCGCGCTGCCGTTGGAAAGCCAGGATCCCGTCGGGGTCATCGTAGAAGATGGCTCCGATGTAGAGGTTGTCCTCGTCGTACATGACCCGGATCTCGGTGGGGTACGACGGCGTGCCACCCTCCACGGGCTCCTGCTGGGTGAAGTCCGTGATGGGCATGGCCTGGGACCACGCGTCCTCGGTCAGCGACCCGTCCAGGTCGATCTCGGAGGCCTCGTCCAGCGCGGAAGCGATGAGATCGACCTGGACGGCGGGAGATCCCCCGTCGGCGTCCTGAGCCAGGACCGGCGAGCCGGATCCGAACATAAAGGTCAGCGCGACGAGAAGGGTCGCACGAAGAGCCACGGTCATCTCGTTGTATCTCCGGAGCGCAAAGCCCGCTGCCGGGCGTATTCTTGGGGTCGTGGAACGGTACGGGGGGTAGCCGTGAACTATACATTCACTTGGAATGCGGGGTCCATGCTTTACCCTTTCCTTGCATTCCATGACCAGCCCGCCGTCCATCCTTCGGAACAAGCATCCCGATGATGCCAGACGCCCCCGAGACAGATTCGTTAGACGGCCTCGCCGCTGACCTGCGCTCCGCCATGGCGGCCGGCGTGGCTCGGCCCTGGTCGGACGAGCGCTTCGACGCCCTGGCGCGACGGGTCTTCCGCCATCAATTCGCCTCGAATCGTCTGTACCGCTCCTTCTGCGAGGGCAGGGGGGTCACCCCGGAAGGGCTGGACTCCTGGACCCGCGCGCCGGCCGTTCCGGTAAGGGCCTTCAAGGCCATGGACCTGATGTGTGGCGACCTCGCCGACGTGGCGTTGGTCTTCCGTACCAGCGGCACCACCCGGGGGTCGGAGCGGCGCGGCACGCACTACGTCCCGGATCCCGAGCTCTATCGCGCCTCGCTGCTCCCCGCCTTCCGTGCACATCTTCTGCCCGACGTGGAGCGGATCCGGTTCGTGTCCCTGGTCCCCTCGCGGGGCGCGGCCCCGGACTCGTCGTTGTCGTTCATGGTCGACGCGGCGGCGGCCGAGTGGGCCTCCGAGTCCTGCTGGGTGGTGGATGGCGCAGGCGTCATCGACACGGTGGCGCTGGGCGCCGCCCTCTCGGACGCGCGTGCGTCCCGGGAGCCCGTACTCCTCCTGGGAACGGCGTTCGCCTTCGTGCATGCGCTGGAGAGGGCCGACTCGGGCCTCGGTCCGCTGCCCGAGGGCAGCCGGATCATGGAGACGGGTGGCTTCAAGGGTCGGGCGCGCGAGGTGCCTCGAGACGAGCTCCACGGCCTCCTGGCGGCGAGAACCGGGGTGCCCCGGGGCCGCATCGTCAACGAGTACGGGATGACCGAGCTTCTCTCCCAGCTCTATGAGCCCGTCCTGTCAGAGGGCCCGGGGGCGGCGGGCCGACACCGGCCGCCGCCGTGGCTGCGCGTTCGGGCACTGGACCCCACCACGCTGGAGCCGCTGGAAGACGGCCGGCAGGGGCTGCTGGCGTTCTTCGATCTGGCCAACGCGGGCTCGGTGAGCCATGTGCTCACCGAGGACGTGGGCTCCGTGCTGGACGGCGACGTGCGGCTGGTGGGGCGAGTGACCGGCGCCGAGCCTCGAGGCTGCTCCCGCGCCATG
>CAYGKI010000226.1:3915-5636 GCA_964350235.1 uncultured Gemmatimonadaceae bacterium
TGCGGTCGCCCTCGTACTGACCGTGGAGTTGGGGGACGGCGACGTGCGACTCGTGGGGCGGGCGACCGGCGCCGAGCCCCGGGGCTGTTCCCGCGCCATGGACGAGCTCATGTCCGCCGGCCGCTGAACGTGTCCGACCTCTTCTTCGACGCCTGGGCCCTTCCGGCATGGGCACACGGACCCGCAGGGATCGCCGAGGCGGCGGGGGACGCCTCGGAGGCGGTGAGGGTGCGCTACCCCGCCGCGAACGCGGATTGGATGCAGGAGCTCGCCGGAGGGCTCCGGGAGCGCACCGCCCGGGCCGCGTCGGATGAGGGAAGCCTTCTCCACCCCGCGGCGGCGGACCGCCGGGCCGTCGTCCTCGGAAGCGTGGGCGCCCGGCTCACGGATCCCGGCGATCCTCTGCGCCGGGAGGCCCTTCGGCTTCTCCCCCCAACGTCGGGCTTGTCGCCGGCCATGGCCCGCGCCGTACTGGACGGAATGGCTCGAGACTGGACCACCACGCGGCTCAGGCGCGTCGTGAGGGCCGAGCTGGGAGGGCCGGAATGTCTTGCGCGCTTCGTCGAGGCGGAGGGGCGCCGGAGCATGGCCGTCGCCCCGCGGCTCTGCACGCAGCTCGTCGCCGGAAGCGTGCCTGGCGTGGGGGTGACCGCGTTGGTGCGGACCCTCCTTCTCGGCTCCGCCACGATCCTGAAGCCGGGACTGGGCGACGTGGTGCTGCCCGTCCTGTTCGCCCGCGGGCTCCGCGAAGAGGCGCCGGAGCTGGCCGACGCCCTCGCGGTGGCGTACTGGCCGGGAGGGGTCGAGACCATGGAAGATCCCGCCCTCACGGCGGCGGAGGTCGTGGTGGCCTACGGAAGCGACGCCGTGGTGTCCTCGCTTCGCAGGCGCGTGCCCGTCACGGCCAGGCTGGTCGGCTACCATCACCGTGAGGGTGTCGGCGTGGTGGGACGGCGGGACCTGATCGACACGGAGACCGCACGGGCCGTGGCCGAGAGGGTGGCGCGGGCCGTCGCGTTCTTCGATCAGAGGGGATGTGTCTCCCCGAGGGTCCTATGGGTGGAGGACGCCGGGATGGCGGTCACGCCGGCCGTGATGGCGGACGGGGTGGCGGACGCCTTGTCCCGGGTGGAGTCCACGCTTCCTTCGGGGGCGCTGGACCCGTCGGAGCGGTCCGCGGTGCAGCAACTACGGGGAACGGCCGAGATGCTCGCGGCGGGACGGGACTAGCCGGCGGCTGGCTGGCGTACGCTGCGGCGCGGGGCGGAGGGGCTCTGGACCGTGGTGTACGATCCACATCGGTCCGTGGACATCAGCTGCGTGGGCAGGACGGTGGTGGTTCGGCCGTTCCGGACGCTGGAAGAGCTCGTCCAGGGGCTTGGACCCTTCGCCCCACACCTCCAGACGGTGGGTGTGAGCGGGCTCGGCGACCGCCTGCTGGAGGTCGCCGAGGCGCTCGGCCGCCTGGGTGTATCGCGTGTGGCCCCGTTCGAGGCGGTTCCCTTCCCGCCGCCATGGTGGCATCATGACGGGCGTGGGCCACTCACGGACCTGGTGCGCTGGGTCGATCTCGAGCTTGACGTGCAGGAGATCGGCGGCTGAAGCGCGGCGGGACGGACCTACTCGTCTTCCGGCTGCTGTTCCGCTCTCCAGACGACCATCTGCCGTCCCCCGCGGGGATTCTCCTCGACTCGGACCGTGAGTGAATCACCCTCGTCGAT
>CAYGKI010000227.1:0-5013 GCA_964350235.1 uncultured Gemmatimonadaceae bacterium
GACCTCCTGCGGCGGCACGTCGACCACCTGCTCACGCATGTCGATCAGTTGCATCGTCTCGATGAACGGCAGGATCAGGTTGAGGCCCGGATCGCGTGTGGTCTTGTACTTGCCGAGACGCTCGACGAGACCACGTTGATAGGGCCGCACGATCTTGACCGCACTCACGAGCACGCCGATGCCGATGAGTGCAATGACGATCAAGACGATGGCAATGGGGTTCATGTGGTCTCCCGGCTAGTTGGATGGTGGTGCAGATGGTGGCGGTTGCTGCGAGGGCGGCGGTGGTGGCGTCGCGGACGATGGTGGCGACATGGGTGGGCTGCTCGGTGGTGGTCCCGCCTCGTCGTCGGTGGACTCGACGACGACGCGGGTGCCGTTCACCTCGATGATGCGGACGTGCGCGCCCTGGGGGATCGGGCGCCCGGCCTTGGAGACCGCGCCCCACACCTCGCCGTGGGTGTTGACGCGTCCGCGGCGCTCGGTGTCGTCGGGATCGATCGCAGTGGTGACGATGCCGGTGAGCCCGACCAGGCGATCGGCGCCGACGCCCGGTTGGAGCTCGTCCTTGCCGACGAAGTTCTTCATGTATCGGTACAGACCGACCCAGAGCAGCGCACCGCCCCCGACGAAGACGAGCCACTGGATCTCGATGGCGACGTCGTAGAACCCGAGGAGCGCCGCGGCGAGCGCCGAGATCGCGAAGGGCAGGAGCACGAACGATCCGGCGAGCACCGTGAGTTCGATCAGGGCGAAGAACATGGCGACGCCGAGCCACACCCATGGCCAGAGATTCAGGTCGATCCCGAGATCCAGCACACGTCCAACCTATCCCACCCCGGTTGACCCCCACCCCCGTTTGCGTTGCATTTCGGGTGGGCCGCCCCACCCAGATCTGTACGCAAACGGGGTAGGTGCCGGGTCAGGCGGGGCGGATGCGGATGGGTTGGTCGGCGGCGGTCTTGTTGCGACCGGTCTCGAGATCGAAGCGCCAACCGTGCAGGGTGCACACGAAGTCGCAGCCGTCGATCTCGCCGAACGCCGCAAGGTCGGCGTTGCGGTGTGGGCAGCGGCGCTGCACCACGTAGTCGCCGATGCGGATGTCTTCTTCGTCGAGCTGCTCGAGCACGTCGACGGGGGTGAGCTTGCGGACCACCTCGGCCTCGGCGCGGCGCATCCGCTCGCGCGACAGCGACTTGAGGAAGTTGTACACGTACTCGTTGAAGTCGCCGTCGCGCCAGGCGGTGAACCGGCACGACAGCAGCAGCGAGTTGCTCCAGTCGACGGCGCGTTGGGCCACCACGGTCTCGACGAGCTCGCGCGGGATGTCGAAACGGAACGCATACGGTTCGCCGTCGTCAGCCCGCACCTCGCCGCTGGGAAAATCGACCAGGATGGCGAGGTCGCCGGCGTTGATCAGCATGTTCGCGCCCACCTGGGTGCGCAGCGTGGGCGCCATCTCCAGCAGCGGTTGCCACCACTCGCGCAGCGTGGTGAGCAGGTCGGTGCTGGGCGGATTCCACGACGCCTTGAGCTCGTCGAGCCACGGCTTCCAGTCGGCCCGGTAGGCCTCGAGGTACGCCCGCTTGTCGGTGAAGATCGCCTCCACATCTGTGGTCGGCATCGGGTGGGTGACCTCGATCGAGTCGGGGCTGATGTCGATGGTGGTGCCCGGTACGTTCATCACCCCGTGGCGTCCGACCTCGGCGAGCCGGGCGAGGAATGCGGTCTGATCGGGGAAGATGCTCATCTCGTCGCCGTCGATCATGTTCAGCGCGAACAGGTCGTCGTCGAGGAACGCCGGCGGTCCGGCGCTGGGTACCACGTGGCGGGCGTCGATGTTCTCGACGTAGCGCATCGCGCGGGCGAACTGGGCGTTGACCTTGGCCTCGCACAACCGACGCTTCTCGTCGTCGGGCATGTCGTAGACCATCGGGTACCAGATCGCGCCCGAGAACTGCAGCCAGTGCAGGTCGACGGGTCCGTGCGCACGGAGTTGGCCGAGGTCGTTGGTGCGACAGTCGTTCTGGTTCACCAGGATCGACTCGCCGTCGGAGATCACGATCGCCGAGTCGCCGCCCGGCCCGTCGGTGATCGACGTCTCCACGTGGATCGCCACGGTGAGCCCGGGTGCGATCTCGAGTTCCTCGGTGTCGACGGTGCGGATGAACTCGGTGAATCCGAGCGCCTGCAGCGTGCGCTGCTGCTCACGGGTCGGGTAGCCGGGCAGCAGGATGGGGATGTCGCGGCGCAGGTGCTCGCGCAGCCATGGTTCGTCGTGGTGATCGCCGTGGAGGTGCGAGATGTACAGGAAGTCGGCCTGCTCGATGCGTTCGCGGAGGTCGTCGCTGAGCTGGTCGTTGCGGGGAAAGACGAACCACGACCCGAAGAACGCAGGGACGAACCAGGGGTCGCAGACGATCGATCCGGCGTCGGTCTCGACGAGGATGCCGGCGTGGCCGATGGAGGTGGCGCGCATGGACGTCAAGGGTAGGGCGATCGCGTCGTTGCCACCGCCTCGCCCGAGGAGTTGTGAGCTCGATGCTCGGTGTCGCCGCGGTGCCGGTCAGGCGACCGGCGGGTCGGTGAACTGCTGGCCGGCGCGCGATACGTGCTCGGTCCACGCAACACCGTCCCAGTAGCGGAGCTCGTAACGACCCGACGGATCGGCATACCACCCAGCGGGGACGGCCGGCGCAGCCGCGGGTTCGGGTTCGGCGGCCGGTGCAGCCTCGGGCGTCGGTTCCGGCTCCGCAGCGGGTGCTTCCGCGGCGGGTGCAGCTTCGGCCGGTTCTGGCGTCGGCTCGGCCGCAGCGGCCACCGTGGCGCCTGCGCCGAGGTCGGCGATCGTCGGCTCCGCAGCACCGGTGTCGGTTTCCCCGGTGTCGGTGCCCTCTGCGCCGGCGTCGGCGACCGGCTCGTCCGGCGTGGACTCCTCGGGTGCGGCCGCCCATCCAGCGGGCTCCTCGACCGCGGCAGGGGCTTCTTCGACGGCCGGCTGCGTGGCCAACACCGCCGCGGCGGCAGCTGCGTCGTCGACCGGGGTCTCGGCAGCAGCGGTGGGCTCCTCGCTCGTGGTCTCGTCGGCAGCGGCGGCTGCGGCGGCGGACTCGTCGACCTCACGCTGGAGATAGGCGACGACGTTGCTGCCAGCGGCCACGATCGACACCACGGACCATCCGTCGGCCGCCTTGTCGTTGAGCAACGGGGCCAGCGACTCGGCGTCGTAGGAGGAAGCGGTGACTGAAGAGAACTCCTGCATGGCGGCGATGCTAGACCACGAATCCACCCGGTGAAGCTTCGTTCCGCGGAACTCGTGCGGGCTGTGCCGACAGGCTCGGATCTGTGCCGGCCCGGCTGCGCGATCGGCTGCTCCGGACCGCGGACTCGACCCCGACGACGTCGACGCGATGACCGGCGACGAGGCGACGGCGTCCGCCATGCCTGCGTCAGTCGGAAGCGGGTGGGGTGTCGGGGTGCGCGCCCTCGGTGAGCGCGGCCAGATCGGCGTCGGCCGGATCTCCGTCGAAGGTGAGTCGGCCGTTGCTCAGCGCGACCAGTCGGCCGCTCTCCTGCACGCTCGACAGTTCGTGCGTGGCGACGACGAGGGTCGCTCCGTCGGCGTGCGCACGGCGCAGGAGCTCGAGCAGCGCTTCGCGTCCGAGGCGGTCGAGACCGACGAACGGCTCGTCGATCAGCATCACGTCGAACGGGCGCACGAACGCCATGGTGAGCGCCGCCTTCTGCTTCAACCCGCGGCTGAACGTCATCGGCAGGTCGTCGACGCGTTCCATCAACCCGACCATGTCGACCAGGTCGACTGCCTGCTGCTCCCAGTCGTTGGTGCCGTGGAGGCGGGCGATGTACTCGAGGTGCTCCCACACGGTCAGGTCGTCGTAGAACACGGGTTGATCGGCGAGATAGGAGACCGCGGCGCGCGCCTCGATCGACCCGATCGGATGCCCGACGACCGTGGCGGTGCCCTCGGACGGGTCGAGCATGCCCACCAGCATCCGCATGAGCGTGGTCTTGCCGCTGCCGTTGTGGCCGATCAGCGACACCCGCTCGCCGAGCTCGACGGCCAGGTCGAGCGGCGCCAGTGCCGGGGCGTCGCCGTAGGCCTTGGCGAGGCCGAAGGTCTCGATGGCGGCCGGCGGGCCGGTGCGCGCGGGTGGGATCGGCGACGGTGCAGGCTTCGGGCGGTCGGCCCCACGTGGTCCGGTGGCGGGTCCCTTGGCGGATGCGTCGCCGGCGTTCTTGCCGGTTCCGGCGCGATCGCGGGCCCGTGTGCGCTGCGATGGCGGTCGGCCGGAACGTGACGGGGGACGGTTGGAACGGGAGGTGTTCATGATGCGGCAGCTCGCCCTTCTGCGAAGAATGCTCGGGTCTTCATGCTCCAGACGTCTCGGCGACGCACCCACAGCACGACCAGTGCGATGAACAACCCGAGTCCGATCACCGACCGTCCCACGCTGGCGGCGTCGCCGACGAAACGGGCGACGTAGACCGGCGCCGTCGCGACCGCGCTCACCGCCACCGGCAGCAGGGTGCGCAGCGCATTGCTGAACCCGGCCATCTCCGGCGGGACGAGACTGCTCTCGGCGTTGCGTTCCGTGCCGAGCAGCGTGGTGGAGCTCGGAGCCGTCGGCGCATCGAGCACGGTCACCACGACCGGACCCAACGCGCCGGCCCAGGCCATGGGGATCGCAATGGCGAACGCGAGCACGCCGAGGTCGGGTTCGACCGCCACCGCCACCGCTGCGCCGATGAGCGCAACGATCGTCAGGAGGATCGCAGACGCCAGCAGGTGGTTGGCGTAGATCCAGCCGCGGGCGATCGGGATGCCGTCGGTGAGGTCGGGCCGGTCGACCTCCTGGGACAACGGTTCGAGCGATTCGAGCCCGGCGAAGAAGAGTGCACCGAGCAGCAGCAGTCCGAACAGCGGCGACGCGGCAACGGTCAATGCCGCTCCCACGCCGCCCAGCCCGGCGAGCAGGGCGATCCGGATCACGC
>CAYGKI010000227.1:5023-5623 GCA_964350235.1 uncultured Gemmatimonadaceae bacterium
GGGCAGACGGCGCAACGATCGGCTGTCGCGTCGCCACACCGCCGCCGGCCCGGCGTGGCCCGACGTCGTCGCCGGACTCCGGCGCCACGGCGTTGCACCCGGTTCGGGACGCTGCGGCGTTCGTCGCTGCCCCCACGGTCGGCTCCGCAGCACCTCGGAGCGGAGCTGGCGGCGCAGCTGCACGACGGTGCGGAGGTCCTGCACGGTGGCGGCGAAACGGAGCTGCGACACCAGCTCGCCCCGTCGGGCGAGTGCTTCGACGCGCAGCCGTCCACCCAGCCACAGCGCGGCGGCGGCCATGGCCAGCGCGACCACGATGGCGACGACGTCGATCGGACGCTGGTCGATGCCCCACAGCGCGAGCCGTCCGCCGAGGTTTCCCGGAGCGACCCGAGCGAGCCCCGCCGCCGTGTCCTTCCCGCTGCCCCAGGCCACCGCGGCCTGCCAGGCAACGGCGACGACCGCGAGTGCGCTGGCGGCCCAGCGAGGAAGGCGAAGAGCATGCGCGAGCACGGCGGTGGCGACGAAGGTGATGCCGACGATCGCTCCGAACGCGGCACAGGCCGCGGCCCACGCCGACCTCGAGCCCTCGACCTCGGT
>CAYGKI010000228.1:0-4614 GCA_964350235.1 uncultured Gemmatimonadaceae bacterium
TCACCATCCGACTAGACCCCAAGCTCGAGGAACTCCTCGACGAGGTGTGCCGAGAGACTGGCCAGTCGCGCAGCGAAGTGGTGCGCGATGCGCTGCGGCGTCAGCTGCTCCTTCGTCTCTTCGAAGCGGCGCGCCGGAAGGTCAATCCGTTCGCGGAAGCCGAGGGGGTCTATACCGACGAGGACGTCTTCAAGCTGATGTCGTGATCCGGGGCTGCCTGGATTCCAACAGGGCCCGCTACTCCTCCGGCCCCTCATCGAGCTCATCGCCAGGCATGGGCGCGGCGTTGGGCGCCCGGGACAGCACCTCCAGGAAAGGCTCGCGAGATCCACGGTCCGCGCGGGCCTCGAGGTAATCGGGCGTATTGAGCGCGGACAGCTTCTCGGCCAGGACCGGATGGTCGAGTTGCCGGGCGGCATACAGAAGGCTCGCCGTGATATCCTCGGCCTCCAGATACGGGTAATCCTCGAGGATCTGCTCCCGGACCTCCCCCGCAGCAAGAAGCTCCAGGACGTCCAGAACCCGTATGCGCATGCCCCGAATACAGGGGCGACCGCCGCATTGCTCTGGATCGAATGTGATGCGGCTCAGCAGTTCGGCTTCTCGCATGGGTGTACGCTCCAGGAAAGGGCCGCCGATGGATCGCGTTACCCCTCAGGCTCCCTCGAGGTCGAGACGAACCCCCACTTGCCCCTCCCCCCCCCCCCCCCCACCCCTGGCGGGTTCCCCCCCCCCCCCAACGGGCTTCGCCCACCTTGGCCGGCTTCCCGCCCAACCCAAGGAGCTTCGACCGATCATGAGACGACCCTTTCCCACCCTGACGCTCGCCGGAAGCCTTCTCTTGCTGCTCCCGGCGTGCCAAACCGGGTCGGAGGAGGGTCCGTTTCAAATCGAAGAAGCCACCATCGGGGGGATCCAGGCGGCCATCCTGGACGGCAGGCTCACCTCCACCGCCGTGGTCGAGGGCTATCTGGCGCGCATCGCCGCATACAACGGACCCTGCGTCGCTGAGCCCGAGGGGATCCTGGGGCCGGTCCAGCCCATTCCCAACGCCGGGAAGATCAACGCGCTCATCACCCTGAACCTTCGCCCGGGGGAGCGCGAAGCCCGCGGCTTCGATGCGCGGAAGGCCCGCAGCATGACCGATTCCGTGGACGCGGACCCGAACATGCCCGACGCCCTGGAGGTGGCGGCCCAGCAGGACGCCCGGTTCGCCGCCACCGGAGAGTTGGTGGGGCCGCTCCACGGCGTGGTGCTGGCCATCAAGGACCAGTACGACACGTACGACATGCGGACCACCTCCGGGGCGGACGCCTTCTACGCCGACGATCGCCCGCCGAATGACGCCGAGTTCGTCCAGCGCCTGAGGGACGCCGGCGCCATCATCCTCGCCAAGGCGAACATGGGCGAGTATGCTGCGGGAGGCGTCACGGGGACCCGGAGCTCGTTCGGAGGCACCAACTGCAACGCGTACGATACCGAGCGTGATCCGGGCGCCTCCAGCGGAGGCTCGGGCAACTCGGTGGGGGCGAACCTGGTCACCTGCGCCATCGCCGAGGAGACGGGCACCTCCGTGCGCGAGCCGGCCAAGAACGCCAGCACCGTTGGGCTCGCCCCCACCCGGGAGCTGGTGAGCGCCGACGGGATGATGCAGCGGGGGATCACCACCCGCGTGGGGCCCATCTGCCGCACGGTGGAGGACGTGGCCAGGATCCTGGACGCCTACGCGGGCTTCGACCCGAAGGACGAGCTGACGGCGTACAGCGTGGGCCGGATGCCCGAGCGCCCTTATGCCAGCTTCGCGAACGAGGAGCGGCTGGACGGTATCCGCATCGGCGTGGTCCGGGAGTACATGGACCGGGAACTCTTCCCCGAGGCCGATCAGGAGACCATCACCATCATCGAGCGGGCCATCGAGGATCTGCGTGAGCTGGGGGCCACCATCGTCGACCCGGGTCCAGGCGGAGCGCTCTTCCAGGACGCCGTTGACCGGTTCACGCCGGTCTGGAACGCCGAGCTGTTCCTGGACCAGTTCCCGGAGACGTTCACCGAGGGGTCGGACGAGCTCGCGGCCGTGTTGGACATGTTCTTCGACCCGACGCTCGTCCCCCAGGACTCCCTGGGGCGGCCGAGCATGCGGAACCTGGGTGGCGGGGGCGACGACGAAGGCGGCACCCGGTACAACATGAACACGTATCTCCGGGAGCGGGGGGACGCCGAGATCCGGACGCTCACCGACTTGGTGGAGAAGGCCAACCACTGGGACGACCCGAACATGCCGAGTCGGCTGGGGAGCCTCGAGCGGGCCGACACGGACCGCACCCTGGCTACCGCGTCGACGCTGCAGACGCGGTTCGCCGTGCGGACCATCGTCATGCAGACGTTCGCCGAGCTGGAGCTGGACGCGGTGATCTATCCGTCGGGGAACGTCCCCCCTGCCATCCTCACCGCTCCGCCGGAGCCCGTCGTGTACAACCGGAGCAACGGCGTCTGGACGTACATCAACAGCAAGGGTTTCCCGGCCATGACCGTACCCGCCGGGTTCACCACCGAGGTCTGGGACCGGGTGCGGGACGACACCCAGCCGGACAGCACAGGTCTGGTGGGGCCGGTGCCGGCGCAGCTCCCGGTGGGGATCGACTTCCTGGGCAAGCCCTTCGACGAGCCCATGCTCTTCCGCATCGCGTCGGCGTACGAGGCGGGTACGCGGCATCGCATGCCCCCGCCCGACTTCGGGCCGCTTCCGGCGCCGTAGGGGCCGCAGGGCCGTAGCCGACGAGGCTTCCGGGGCCGGCGCGCGGATGGCGCGTCGGCCCCTTTTCTCGGGCCGGTTCCCCGCATGGCGGCCCGGCGCGGGGCTCGGTCGTGAAACCGGCGGGCGCGGTGCTCCGTCCGGACCTGGTGTGGCAACCACGTCCCCCGGACCCGCAGGCACGACAGGCAAGACCTCTTCCGCGACGTTCGTCAGAGTCTGAGGATCCTGCTCAAGGAGCGGACGTTCAGCGCCACGGTCCTCCTGACGCTGGCCATCTGCATCGGCGCCAACGTGGCCATCTTCAGCGTGATCCACACGGTGCTCCTCGAGCCGCTGCCGTTCCCGCAGGCCGACCGGCTGGTGACGGTCTACAACAGCTATCCGGGCGCCGGCTCCCCCCGCGGAGGCAACGGGTCGGTGGACTTCTTCCAGCGACGGGAGAACGTGGACGCCTTCGCCGAGGTGGCGCTCTACGCGGGTGGCGGCAACACGGTGGGGGAGGCCGGCGGCACGCAGCGGGTGAGCTCCATGCGGGTCACGCCTTCCTTCTTTCCGTTGCTGGGCCTCCAGCCGGCGCTGGGCCGCGGGTTCACCGAGGAGGAGATGGAGGAGGGCAATCACCAGAAGGTGATCCTCACCCACAGCTACTGGCAGGAGCAGTTCGGCGGAGCGCCGGACGTGGTGGGTCGCGAGCTTCGGGTGGACGGGCGCCCGTATACGGTGGTGGGGGTGCTGGGCGAGGACGTCCCGAGCCTCTTCCAGAACGAGGCGCGCATGGTGCTGCCCGTGGCCTTCTCGGCGGAGGACCGGGACCTCGACAACTGGCACAGCAACAACTTCTCCATGATCGCGCGTCTTCGGCCGGGCGCCTCCGTGGAGCAGGCTGTGGCGCAGAACACCGCGCTCAACGACGCCCTCATCGACTCCTGGCCCCTGCCGAACGCGCGTCAGCTCCTGACCGACGTCGGCTACAGCACCGCCGTGGTGGCCACCCACGCGGACATGATCCGCGACATCCGGCCGCTCCTGTTCATGCTGTGGGCGGGGGTGGGCTTCGTGCTCCTCATCGGCTGCGTGAACATCGCCAACCTCATGCTGGCCCGGGCCCAGACCCGCCGGACCGAGGTGGCCACCCAGCTGGCCCTCGGCGCGGGACGGTCGAGGGTGGGGCGGCAGGTGCTCACGGAGGCGGTGGTCATGGGCGTCGTGGGCGGCGGCCTGGGCGTTGGCATCGGGGCCCTGGGGCTCCGGCTGCTCCGGACGTTCGGCACCGAAGCGCTTCCGCGGGGCGCGGACATCGGCGTGGACGGTCCGGTGCTGCTCTTCACCCTAGCCCTGGCCGTCGTGGCGGGTGCCATCTTCGGCGCCATCCCCATGGCGCAGATCATGCGCGGGGACCTCTCGGCGGTGTTCCGCTCGGGAGGACGCACGGGGACGGCCAGTCGTCGCTCGGTGCTCCTTCGCAACGGCCTGGTGACCAGCCAGGTGGCGCTGGCCTTCGTCCTGCTCATCGGCGCCGGGCTCATGTTGGCCAGCTTCCGCGCGGCGCTCTCCGTGGATCCGGGCTTCAGGCCCGACGGCGTGCTCACGGCGTTCGTCTCGCTTCCCAGCGCGCGCTACGAAGGGCCCGAGGATCGACGACAGCTCTGGGACGGTCTGCTGGACGAGGTCAGGTCCATCCCGTCGGTGGATGCGGCGTCCATCACCACGCAGCTGCCCTTCACCAACAACAACTCCAGCAGCGTGATCTTCCCCGAGGGATACGAGATCCCGCCGGGGGAGTCGCTCCTGTCTCCCATCCAGACCACCGCGGGTCCCGGGTGCTTCGAGGCCATGGGAATCGAGCGGCACGACGCCGA
>CAYGKI010000228.1:4624-4967 GCA_964350235.1 uncultured Gemmatimonadaceae bacterium
GTGGTGGAGGGGAGGGCGTTCGGGCCGCAGGACGGGCCCGACGACGTGCAGGCCATCGTCCTCGACGAGTGGTTGGCCCGGAGATACTGGCCCGACGGGGGCGCCGTGGGCTCGCGCATGGTCTACGGGTCCATCCCCGGGCAGGACTCCATCCCAGAAGACAACTTCTACACCATCGTGGGCGTGGTCCGCACCATCAAGCACAACGACCTCACGGCGCCCGAGGCCGAGCACGTCGGGGCCTACTACTTCGACTACCGGCAGCGGACGCCGGGCTTCGCGGTCCTCACGGCGCACGTGGGCACCGGCGACGCCACGGCCATCACGCCGACCATTCGCGAGT
>CAYGKI010000228.1:4977-5603 GCA_964350235.1 uncultured Gemmatimonadaceae bacterium
CGGTCTGGATCCGGAGCTTCCGCTCTTCGGCATCGAGACCATGCGGGGGCGGATCGACGACTCGCTGATCCAGCGGAGGGTGCCCCTGGTGCTGCTGGGCGTCTTCGCGGCGGTGGCGTTGTTCCTGGCCGTGGTGGGCATCTACGGCGCGCTGGCGTACTCGGTCACCCAGAGGCGTAGGGAGATCGGGATCCGCATGGCGGTGGGGTCGGCGCCCCAGGACGTGTTCCGGGCGGTCGTGGGGCAGGGCCTCAGGGTCACGGTCCTGGGGCTGGTGGTGGGGGTCGCCGGGGCGCTCCTCCTCACCCGCCTGATCCAGTCGCTGCTCTTCGATGTCGAGGCCACGGACCCGCTGATCCTCGCTTCCGCGGCGGCGGTGTTGGCGACGGTGGGACTGGTGGCGTGCATGATCCCCGCGCGGCGGGCCACCAACGTGAATCCGGTGGAGGCGTTGGTGGGGGAGTGAGGCTAGGCGGCCCCGCGGGCGTCACGCCGTGGGCGGTCGGCTCGTTGCCAGGGAGATGCATGTCGGTTCATGGCAGGAGGGAGAGGAAGATGATCCACGGGCGGGCGAGGGCGGTGGCATGGCTGTGCATGATGGGGCTGGTGGGCTGTGCCTCCAGCGA
>CAYGKI010000229.1:0-5590 GCA_964350235.1 uncultured Gemmatimonadaceae bacterium
AGTCGATGTCGATATCCGGCATCGAGATCCGCTCGGGGTTCAGGAACCGCTCGAACAGCAGGTCGAAGCCGATGGGGTCCAGGTTGGTGATCCCCAGGGCGTACGCCACCAGCGAGCCCGCCGCCGAGCCACGTCCGGGACCCACCGGGATGTCGTGGTCCCGGGCCCAGCGGATGAAGTCCTGGGTGATGAGGAAGTAGCCGGCGTACCCGGTACCCTTGATGACCCCCATCTCGTAGTCGAAGCGCTCCTGCACCTCGGGGGGCAGCGGGTTGCCGTAGCGCTCCTTCGCGCCCTCCAGGGCCAGATGCTCCAGGAACGACGTTTCGTCGGGGTGCTCCTCGGGGACGGGGAACTCGGGAAGGAAGTACTTCTTCTCGAAGACCAGGTCCACCTCGTCGGCGATCCTGAGGGTGTTCTCCACCACGTCGGGACGGTCGGGGAAGACCGACGCCATCTCCTCGGCGCTCTTGAAGTACAACCCCTCGTCGTAGTGCATCCGATTCGGGTCGTTCCGGTCCTTCCCGAGCCCGATACAGAGGAGGATGTCGTGGGCTTCGTGGTCCTCCGGTTGCAGGAAGTGGGCGTCGTTGGTGATGACCGACGGGAGGCCCAGCTCGTCGGCGAGCTGGAGGACCTTCCGGTTGAGGTCCGCCTGGCCCTCGGTGTCGTGGGCCTGCACTTCCATGTAGTAGCGGCCGTCGAACAGATTGGCGTACCATTCGGCGGCTTCCTTGGCGGCCTTCCAGTCGTCGGCCATGAGGTGGCGCGCCACCTCGCCGGCCATGCACGCCGAGGACACCACGAGACCTTCGTGGTGCTTCGCCAGGACCTCCCGGTCGATGCGCGGCTTGTGGTAGAAGCCCTCCGTGTAGCCCATCGAGGTGAGCTTCACCAGGTTCCGGTACCCCTGCATGTCCCGGGCGAGGAGGACCAGGTGGTAGTAGGCGCGCTCGCCCTGGCCCGAGCGGGACTTGTCCCGGCGGTCCCCCGGAGCGACGTACGCCTCCATCCCGATGATGGGCTTCAGGCCTTCTTTCCGCGCTCGCTTGTGGAAGTCCCACGCACCGAACATGCACCCGTGGTCGGTGAGCGCCAGGCCCGGCATCTCCTGCTCCTTCGCTTTGCGAACCAGGTCCGTGAGGCGATTCGCGCCGTCGAGGAGGGAGTACTCCGAATGGGTGTGGAGGTGGACGAAGCTCACTGCGCGGGGTGGGGCGGCGGGTCCATGGTGGGGCGAGACGAGGTGATTCTAGCCGGGGCCCCGAGCGCCGCCAACCAACGCCTGTTTCCGGCTACGGGATGACGCGGATTCCCGGGGGCGGGCGCCGCCGATGAGCGGTGGCGGCCCGCGCGGCGTGCGCCCCCCGCCGGAGACTCGCCAGGGGAGCAGGCGCCCCGCGCGAGTCTCGTCGGCCTGCTAAGGGGCCGACTCCATGGCCGGCATGCACATGGCCAGGACGTAGTACCTGTCGAGCTCGGTGGTGGGCACCCGGGCGTCGGACACGATGCCTTCGGCCTCGGTGCCCAGCATGCCCAGTCCGTAGAGGTTGAACAGGCAGTCGGAGCCGTCCTTGCGGTACCGGAGGGACGACTCCTGGGGGGCATCCTGGGGGTCGGGGGTCCGGGTCCAGCCCGCGGCCTCCACCTTCTCGAAGAAAAGGCCCGACTCGGTGGGAAGCGTGTTGGGCGTGAGGCCCGCCGCGGTCACGCGACACCCGGGGACCTGCTGGTCCGTACGCCAGTCATCCCATACGTCGGGCTCCGTGACGGCGGCCATGCCCACGACGTCCACGAGGAAGGCGTGAGCCTCCCGGCAGTGGATCTCCTGCTGGGCTTCGGCGCTCTCCGGATTTGATGCGCCGCAGCCGGCCAGGACGGCCACGAAGAGCGGAACGAGGACGAGGACGTGGCGGTGGTGCATCGCGCGGGTGGGTGGAAGTGATGGTGGTGGCGGTCTCGGGTGCCCTACACCCGGCGCCGGGTTGGGTTCACCGGCGCGCCGGTCCGGCCGGGTGGGCCGGTGAAGGAACGGTCAGCCCTCCGCGGGCTCGCAGGTCTCCTCGGGGGCCTGGTTGGGACGCGCCAACCCCACCCAGAGGAACAGCGTCGTATCACGGGGCTCGCTCCAGGCGAAATCGATCTCCAGCCTGGAGCGCATCCCGGCGGTGTACCTGAACGGCTGGGACTCGCCCGGCCCCGCGTTCATGGAGAGGCTACCCGTGCCAAGGGCGTCTCGGGCCTCGATGGCCCAGTCGCCGGAGTGCCCGCCCCATACGTGGACGCATCCGGAAAGGGTCGCCCCCATGGTGGGCACGGTGGCCGTGGACACATGGCCGGAGCCGTTCCTGATGGGCACGCTGATCCACCCCCCGCCGCGCTGGACGCTGGCCAGGAGATCCGACACGGTCTGACCTTCGGCCGGCGTTCCGGCCACGCCCCAGAGCGCGAGCGCGGCGGCGAGCGCCGGGATGTACCGGAAGAAGCGCATGGTTCCGTCGGGCTCGGGTGATCCCTCCGCCCCGGTGGATCCGGGCGACGGGGAAGGCGACGCCGGCGCTCGGCGTCGCCTTCCGTTCCGTCCTACCAGCCCGGTACGTCGAAGGGTCCCGCTCGTGTTCCCGGTGTTCAACGCGTGGCCGGGACCTCTTCCTCGTCCAGGGCGGGGTAGTCGATGTACCCCTCCGGTCCCGCGGCGTAGAAGGTGGAGGGGTCGGGCTCGTTGAGCGGGGCGTGGCGCTCGAACCGCTCCAGGAGGTCGGGATTGGCCAGGAACGGGCGCCCGAAGGCGATGAGCTGGGCGTCCCCGGCGGCGAGCTCCTCTTCCGCCGAGTCACGGTCGTACTCACCCGCGAAGATGGTCACGCCCTCGAAGGCCGCCGCGATGCGCCGGATGGCGTCGTCCGGGGCGTCGGAGTCCAGTGGCGGGCGGACCAGGTGGAGATAGGCGATGCCCCGAGCCGACATGCTGGCGGCGATCCGGTCGTACGTCTCCCGGAGCTCGGGGTAGTGGGGCATCTCGTTGAAGGTGCCGTACGGCGAGAGGCGCAGCCCCACCCGATCCGCCCCGATGGCATCGGCCATCCGGTCGACGACGGCCTCCAGGAAGCGGATGCGGGCCCCGATGGAGCCGCCCCAGGCATCCTCTCGCCGGTTGGTGTGCGGATTCAGGAACTGCTCGACCAGGTAGCCGTTGGCGCCGTGGATCTCGACACCGTCGAACCCGGCGCGCACGGCATTGCGGGCCGCGTCACCGAACGCTTCGAGGGTCTCCTCGATCTCTTCGCCGGTCATGGCCCTGGGGGCGGGCACGGGCAGGTTCCCCTTGTCGTCCACCCAGATCCGGGTCTGCTCCAGCGGAACCGCGCTGGGCCCGCGTACCGACGCGCCGGGCGGCAGGTTCTCGGGATGGGACACGCGCCCGGTGTCCATGACCTGGAGGAAGATGCGGCCTCCCCGATGGTGCACGGCGTCCGTGACGGGCTTCCAGCCCCGCACCTGCGCGTCGGAGAAGATCCCGGGGATGCGGGGGTACCCCAGTCCGTGGGGCGTCGGAGCGGTACCCTCGGTGACGATGAGGCCGGCGCCGGCACGCTGGCCGTAGTACGTGGCCATCAGATCATTGGGGACGTTCCCCAGGGCGCGGGAGCGTGTCATGGGTGCCATGACCGCCCGGTTGGCAAGCGGTCGATTCGCCAGGGTCGCGCTCTCGAGCAGCTTCAGCGCGGGTGCGGAGGAGGAAGACATGGGCAGAGCTCCAGAGTGCGATAGGTATTGATATTTGAAGATTGAATTATAATCCCATGCAAGATCACGTCAACCGTCGGTGGTGGTTGCCGCGGCGGCGAGGGGCGGGGCCGGACCCGGCCCCGCCCCTCACACCTTCACGCGGCGCACTCGAAGGAGTCGAGGATGGTCTCGAGCTGGATCATGTACTCGTACTTCTCCCGGCCGGGGGCGTACAGCCAGGCGTCCAGGAGGTACGTCCGGTCCTGCTCGTCGCAGGTGAGTGTGCGAACGATCACGGGGCCGCCCGCGGGCCAACCACGGTCCGGGGGATTCCGCCACTGGGCCTGGAGCAGCGTCCCGCTCCGGTCGCCGAAGGTGGCGGGCTCGGCGGACATCCCTTCGGTGACGAGCTCCTGAGGCTCGGTGTAGTACCCGGTGGCGATGCTCTGCCGCCAGGCCAGGATCTCGTCCAGGGACAGGTCGCCGGGGGCAGGGGACCGCCACGTCACGGTGACCTGACGGATGAGCTCCGATGGATCGGGCTGGTCGTTTCGGAACACCAGGACCGAGTCCTGCCTCTGCCACCGGTACACGTCGGGGACGGTCAGCCGGAATCCGGCTTCGGCGGAGAGCGTGTCCTCCAGCGCCGTTGCCGTGCCGGACATGAACATCCGGTTGCGCGCGTACTCCCGGAACTGGCGATCGAAGGTGGCGTGAACCTCCTCCAGCCGATCGGGGAGGCCGGCCAGGGACCCGTCGTCGGGAAGGACGATCATGGTCACCAGCTGGTCCCGCGACCAGACGTTGCGCATCTGATAGACGCCCGGCCCGTCGATCTCCACGTCGGTGGTGGTCTCCTCCAGAGCCTCCACCATCCAAGGCTCCTCCAGGGTGCCGATGAGCAACATCTGGCGGAACATGCGGAGGTTGTTCCAGAACTCCGCGTACGGCTCCTGATACGTCACCGTGAAGCTCTTCTCGTCCCGCACGGTCTGGATGGTACGCTCGATGGCGGCGTAGACGTCGTCTTCGATCTGCGCCCAACGATCCGCGCCGGTGACGGCGATGATGGAGTTGGCGTCACCGTAGGTCATCCCCTTCTCGTTACAGGCGCCGAGCACGGCCACCGCGAGAAGTGCGAGAGGGGTCCGAGACCGGGTCGTCAGGATCTTGCGCATGGTTCGTCTCCGCATGGGGATGTCACGGTCTGCAATACGGCTCGGCGGCTGTTCCGTTCCTCCACGCCGTCACAGGGGGCGTGTCGTACGCTCACGCCGCCGCCGGGGACTCGCCCGGACCCAGGTTCCGCTCCAGCAGCGCCTCGGGATCGGGATCCCGGCCCATGAAGGCCCGGAACAGCGCTTCCGGATCGTCGGAGTCACCCCGGGAGAGAATGGAGGCGACGTAGCTGCGACCGGTCTCGGGGTTGAATATTCCCTCGGACTTGAATCGGGTGAACGCGTCCGCATCCAGGACCTCGGACCACAGATAGCTGTAGTATCCAGCGGCGTATCCGCCGCTGAACAGGTGGCTGAACGACGTGAGCGCGTGGAGCTCCGCGAACCGGTCCGAAGGCACGAAGTCCCGGAAACGATCGCGTGCGAACGCCATGACCTCGTCTCCCTGCGCCACGTCCCGGGGGCCGACCTCGCCGATGGCGCCCTCCGCTCCGGCGGTGGCCTGGGGATCCACGTCCTCGGGGGCTCCGGCTCGAAGGGACGGCGCCATCTCGGCGTGGAGGGCCAGGTCCACCGTGCCCAGGGACAGCTGACGCATCTGTCCCCACCCGCCCATGAACCGCCGGGCCGCGATCATGCGCTGGTACAGATCCTCCGGGAGGGGCTCCCCGGATTCGTGGTGA
>CAYGKI010000230.1:0-1844 GCA_964350235.1 uncultured Gemmatimonadaceae bacterium
CGGAACGTGCGAGCCTACTTGTCCGGGTCCTTGAAGTAACCGAGCGGCACGTTGCCACCGGCGGCGACCATGCCGACCTCGTCGGATCCGGGCTCGACCTCACGGTCGTCATCGGTGAACACCTTGGTCGTCGGCGCCTGAGCGAACGTCGCGGTGTCGGCCGTCATCCCCTTCATCGAGATCTGCGTCCCCATCGTGCCCTCGGTGGAACCCATCGCATCGACCAGGATCGCCTGCTCGATCCGGTCGAGCAGCTGCTCCTTCACCTCGGTGGTCCACATCACGCCCGACGACGAGATGACCGCAATCGACGACGTGTCGTACGCGGAGCCGTCGCGTTTGCCTTCGTCGAGCGCTCGGATCAGCGGCTTGGCGAAGCTGTCGCCGACGATCGTGACGGCGGAGACGTGGTGGCGCTCGACCGTTTCGAGCACTTCGTGGGCGTCGAGGCTGCGGTTGGTCAGGGTGATCACGTGGCCGCCCGCGAGGTGGGGGATGAAGGCGCCGATCCACAACCCCGTGCCGTGCATCAGCGGTGCACAGGGGATCGACACCAGCTGGTTGCCGGCGTCGACCGCGGTCTTCACGATGCCGGCCACCTCGGCGGCGTCGGTCGGTGGTGCAACTCCGAGCAGCGGGAATCCGCTGGCGATCAGGCCGGCGGCCATTCCGCCGTTCGCATACATCACGCCCTTGGGCATGCCGGTCGTGCCGCCGGTGTAGAGCATGTAGATGTCGTCCTCGGCCCGCTCGATCGGCGCCATCGGCTCGTTGCCGGCGATCAGATCCTCGTACCGGACCGCACCCTCGACCTGGCCGGCTCCCTCGCCGTCGTCGACCTCGACGAGCACCTTCAGCCCCGGCAGGCGTGCGGCGACGCGAGCGACCCGGTCGCCGAGCGACGAGTGGAAGAACAGCGCCTCGGAATCGGAGTTGTCGAGCAGATACCACAGCTCGTCGTCGAGATACCGGTAGTTGACGTTGATCGGCACACCACGGGTCTTCATGCACCCGTACTGGGCCTCGAGGTACTCGTTGCAGTTGTACATGTAGAGCGCGGTCTTGGCGTCGTGGCCGAGACCGGCCGCATCGAGCGCCCCGGCCACTCGTGCGGCTCGTTCGGTGTACTGCGCCCACGTGCGGGTGACGTCGCCATGGGTGATGGCGGGCGAGTCGGGGATCGCGTCCGTGATCGACTCCCAGACGGTGGCGAAGTTCATTTCCATGGCGCTCACAGTAGCGATGCGGATGTGTCGGTGGTCACGTACCGGGCGTCAGGAGGAATTGTTCAGCGCGGACCACCGTCGACGTCGATGACGGCGCCGGTGGTGTAGCTCGACGCATCGCTGGCCAGGTACAGCGCCGTGCCGACGATCTCGTGCGGCTCACCGCCGCGCCCGAGCGCGAACCCGGCGCGGGCCGACCGCTCGAACGCGTCGAGGTCCCACGCCTTGGAGATGTCGGTGAGGAACGGTCCCGGTGCGATGCAGTTGACGCGCACCTTCGGACCCAACGTGCGTGCGAGCCCGTAGGTGAGGTTGTTCACGCCGGCCTTCGCGGCGCCGTAGACGAGCTCGTTCGGGCTCGGCCGGTGCGAGGCCACGGACGAGACGAAGATGATCGAGCCGCCGTCGCTGCCGCCGTGGTCGTCGCCGGCCATGCGCGTGCCGACCAACGCCGACAGCCGGAACGGCCCCTTGAGATTGACGCCGACCACCTTGTCGAACAATGCCTCGGTGATCGTGTCGACGCTCGGATACAGCGGCGACATGCCCGCGTTGTTGACCAGCACGTCGCATCGTCCGAACTCGGCGTAGACGGTGTCGTACAAGCGGTCGGCGTCG
>CAYGKI010000230.1:1854-2422 GCA_964350235.1 uncultured Gemmatimonadaceae bacterium
CGCCGCCCGAGGGCTTCCACCTCGCGTGCGACCGCCTCGCACGCCTCCAACTTGCGGCTGGCGATCACCACGTCGGCGCCTCGTTCGGCGAACGCCAGCACCATCTCCCGGCCCAGGCCGCGCGAGCCGCCGGTGACCACCGCCACGCGGCCGGTCAGGTCGAACAGGTCACCGTCGCTCATCGACGCAGTGTTGCATCAGCCGTCCGTCGGGATCGGACCGGTGCGACGTCGGGTCAGACCGACAGCGCAGCGCGGCGCGCTTCGAGCACCGCTTCGTGCACGGTTCTCGGGGCCACCGCGTCACCGATCCGAATCGCGTCGTCGAGCGGCGATGTCGGCACCCGGAACCCGCAGTCGACGACGGCCGCACACGGGATCGTGCGGCGCTCGCCGGAGTACCGGTCCTCCACGACCACCTCGTTCGCTCGAACCGTGCGCAGCAGCGTGCGGCGCTCGATCGTGACACCCGCACGGGCGAGCCGGCTGTTGGCGGGCGCGAGGTCACCGGTGCGGCTCAGCTCGTTGCCGGCGATGTTGTCGTGGGTGATCAGCACCGCCCGCTCACC
>CAYGKI010000230.1:2432-5584 GCA_964350235.1 uncultured Gemmatimonadaceae bacterium
GCCCTTCGAGGTGGCCGTTCATCATGCGCAGCACGTTGTCGAGCACCCGATCGACCTCGGTCGCCCGCCCGTCGCCTTTGGCCCCGCGCTGCACCCGACGGCGGATGCGGGTGTTCTCGTAATGCTCGGCCCGGGTGATCAGCACGGCCCGCTCACCCAGTTCTTCCGCCAGCGCCACGGCGATCGGTCCACCGATCGGATCGAACAGCACGATCGTGCCGTCGTCGGGGAGCTCGACCGTTCCACGACGGACGTCGGCCACGTCGAGGACCGTCGCACCCTCATCGGTGCCGTAGGGATGCGGCCCCGGCTCCGAGCCGGTCGCCTGGATCACCACGGCGTGTTCGCCGGGATCCCAGCTGTCGGTACCGAGGCGGATCTCGGTGCCGAGCCGCTCGTGCTCGCTGCGCCACCAGTCGACGAGCGCTTCGTTCGGACCGGCAGCGGCAGCGAGTCCGCCGACGTGGTCGCCGCGCTCGACGACGGTCACCCGGTGGCCACGGATCGTTGCCACACGAGCGGCCTCGAGCCCGGCCGGGCCGGCGCCGACCACCACGACCTCACGCGGGTGTGGGGTGGGCACGTACCAATCGGGATCCTCCGTCTCGCGACCGCTCGTGGGCTCGCCGATGCACGTCACGATGGGATTGCGGGCGTCGCGCACCTGGCACGTCTGGTTGCATCGGGTGCACGGACGGATCCTCGCCTGCTGGTCGGCGGCGAGCTTGGCGGCCAGGTCGGGGTCGGCGATCTGCGCCCGGGTCATCTCGACCGCGTCGCAGCGGGCCGGGTCGTCGTAGCCACCGAGCGCCCACTCCGCCTGGCCGATCTCCACGATCGATCCCTGGAGCACGACGGGCACGTCGGGGTGATCGGTGTGCACCGCCTCACGAACGCCGCGGCACAACTCGATGTTGAAACCGGTCGGCTCGTGGAAGTCGGGACGCGTCTTCTCGATCGTGAAGATCGAGCCCCGGGTGACCACCAGGTAGTCGAGGCCGCACGCCACGAGCGACGCGGCGATCTCCGGCGCCATCTCCGGCGTGATGCCGGCCCAGGGTGCGAGTTCGTCGCACGACAGTCGCATCCCGACCACCCGGTCGCCGGCGGACGAACGAACTGCCTCGATCACCTGCCGGGCGAACAGCAGCCGGTCGGCTCCCCAGGCATCGTCACGATGATTGGTGAGCCCCGACAGGAACTGGCGCACCAGGCTGTGTTGGCCGGCGTTGATCTCGACACCGTCGAGGTCCGAATCGACCGCCAGCTTCGTGGCCGCCGCGAACCCGTCGACGATCGCGGCGATGTCGTCGGGCTCCATCCATTTCGGCACCTCGCGCGTGTTGACCTCGGGCACCCTCGACGGCGCCCACAGCGGCGCCTGGTTGTAGGCCGACGATCCCTGGCCGCCGGCATGGTCGAGCGACGCGATCACCAGTGAGCCGTGCGGACGGCAGGCGTTCACGATCGCAGCCCATCCGTCGGCGCACCGCTCGGCGAGTGGCGCCCGCTCGTACGGCCAGTCGGACGGGTGGACCGATGCGCCTTCGACCACGATGATGCCCGTCCCGCCGCGCGCCCGCTGCTCGTAGTACGCGACGTGGCGGTCGGGGATGGAGCGGTGGTCGCTGCCGAGGTTGGTGACGTGCGGACCGAACATGATCCGGTTCGCAGCGGTGCGCGACCCGAGGTCGACGGGGGTGAGCAACTGCATCAGACCACCATTCTGGCTCGCCGGATCAGCCCTGGCGAAGGGAGTGTTCCTCGCGTCGGACGAGCCGCACGATGTTGTCCGCGTGCTTGACGAGGATCAGCGCACAGAGGCCGGCGACCGCGACGAACTCCCACGCCGGCCTCTCGAGCACCACGAGTCCGACGGGCACGAGTGCAACGGCGATCACCGAACCGAGGGCGGCCTTGCCGGTGGTCTTCGACACGAGCCACCACAGGCCGACGGCCAGTGGGGCGAGGATCGGTTGCACGATCAACAGCACGCCGGAACCGGTGGCCACGCCCTTGCCCCCCTTGAAGTTCCGGAACACGGGGAACATGTGCCCGACGATCGCGGCGGCACCGCACCAGTAGGCGAGCGGGCGCCCGTCGAGTGCCAGACCGAGGCCGGCAGCCAGAGCTCCCTTGCCGGCATCGAGCACGTACACCCACATGCCCTTGCGCCATCCGAGCGCCCGCGTGACGTTCGATGCCCCGGGGTTTCCCGACCCGAACGTGGAGATGTCGATGCCGTTGGCGCGGGCGACGAGGATCGCCGAGGGGAACGTGCCGAGGAGGTACGCGATCGGCAGGAGCAGGAACACGGGTGCCGATCCTTGCAGCAAGCCGATCGAAAACCCCCGCCGGTCCCCGGTCCGTGCGCGACTAGGGTCGCTCGCCCCATGTCGTCCGACCTCTTCCCCGACCTCGACGCAGAGCGCGCTCGCCTGGCCTTCGCGCGCCGCTCCCGCGACTCGATGATCGACCGGCTCGAGTCGCTCGACCCCGACAGTGCCGCCGACGAGATCACCAAGGAGTACATCGAGGTCACGGTGGCCGATGCACTGGCCGATCTCCGCGGCCCGGGTGCCGGCGACTTCTTCGGCCGCATCGACGACTGGTACATCGGGCGTCGCCACATCGAGGACGAGGCGCACGATCCCGTGGTGGTCGATTGGCGGGCCCCGATCGCTGCCCCCTTCTATCGTGCCACCTCGGTCGACCCGCTGGGGGTGGCGTTCCGTCGCCGGTTCACGCTGGATGACGGCGAACTGATCGCCTATCTCGATGAACATCTCGACGACCCCGACGAGGGTGAAGTGGCCGGTGGCATTCCCGACCCGGTCCTCGCCGAGATCGGAGCCGAACGATCCGGCGAGATGCGCGAGATCGTCTCCACCATCCAGGCCGAGCAGGACATCGTGATCCGCTCCTCGATCGACCAGTGCCTGGTCGTGCAGGGAGGCCCCGGCACCGGCAAGACCGCGGTCGCGCTGCACCGTGCGGCCTACCTGCTGTTCGAGCATCGGGGTCGCCTGGCCCGCGACGGTGTGCTGGTGGTCGGTCCCAACCGCGCGTTCCTCGACTACATCGCCAACGTGTTGCCGTCGCTCGGGGAGCGCACCGTTCGCCAGTCGACCGCCGACGAACTGTGCATCCCG
>CAYGKI010000231.1:0-4833 GCA_964350235.1 uncultured Gemmatimonadaceae bacterium
CCAGGGAGGGGCCTTCGACGAGTTCATCGGACGGGTGCTCGGGGCGATGGAGCAGCGCTGAGGTGAGCCGGCGTGGAATGATGGCGGGTGACTCGATACGGGAGAGGATCCTGTCCGTGTCGCGGGGGTGTAGTCATCCATTCGCCACCCCGGGTAGGAGGTGCGTCAACTCCTTTTCCCGGAAGCCATGCTCAACGCAACCACACTCCCGGCTCCCCGACTGCGAATGACCGCGCCCGAAGCGGGAATTCACGACGAGTTGGATCTGTTCCGAGTCTGGGCTCGGAAGATCCGTGACTCGGACACGTCGGCGCTCGAGGCGTTCTTCCGAGCCGTTCACGGCCCGCTCGTCCGATACGCGGCGAAGTTCGTGGCCGAGTCGGCAGCGGAGGATGTCGTGCAGGATGCGTTCATCCGCTTGTGGGAGGGACGAACCCGCATAGATCCCAGCCAATCCATCAAGGCGTTCGCGTACCGCACGGTGCGGAACCTGTGCCTCAACCGCATCCGGGACGTGAAGACCCGGGAGAAGCTGCTGTCCGAGCGGTACGAGGTCCCCATGGAGGCCATCGCCGACCCCGAGGACGAGCTCGCTCGGGAGGACTTCGCCGTCAGGCTGAAGGAGTGGATCGGCGAGTTGCCCGAGCGGCAGCGCGAAGCGCTGGAGCTCAGCCGGTTCCATGGGATGTCGCACGAACAGGTCGCCGAAGCCATGGGCGTTTCGCCACGCACGGTGAACAATCATCTGGTCAAAGCTCTGCGCACGATCCGGGACCGGGTCCGCGCGTTCGAGCCCTCCCTGCTGGACTCATGAACAAGCAAGACAATCACCGTTTCCCCGAAGCGCTCTCCCACGAGCCCGACGCCGACGAGCTCGAGGCTGTCTGGACGGCGCTCGAGGTCGCGCACGACGCGGCGCCCGTTTCCTCCGAGCGCACGGATGCGGCCTGGTCCGCGCTGAGCGCCAGCCTGGGGCTCGAGGGCGGCGGAACCGTCTCCGCCCCAATGGCTCCCCCCGCCGCAGGACAGGGCCGCGAGCGGTCCCTTCCGTCGGCTCGGGCGCCGTGGCTGCGCGTCGCCGCGGCCGTCGCGGTGCTCCTCGGAGGACTCGCCGTCTGGCAGCAGGTTCCGGTGACCCACGAGGCCCCGGCCGGCCAGCGCATGGCCGTCACGCTTCCGGACGGGTCCTCCGTGGAGCTCAACGCGGGCTCCACGCTCAGCCTTCGTAGAGGCTTCGCGCTCCTCCCCGGCGTGCCCCAGGGCAGCCGCGTGGTGCGTCTGGACGGCGAAGCCTTCTTCGATGTGACGTCCGCGCAGCGGCCCTTCCAGGTCGTGGCCGGGAGCGCGCGGGTCACGGTGCTCGGCACCCGGTTCAACGTGCGCGCCCGCTCGGCGATCGGCGTTCCCCCGGTGGTTCGCGTGGACGTCGAGGAAGGTCGTGTCCGGGTGTCCGGTGACGAAGCCGAGACGGAGCTGGGGGCCGGAGAGTCGGTGCGTGTGGAGGCCGGAGCGGATGAGCTCACCCCCTCACGGGTCCCTGCCGACCGCATCGCGCCCTGGCGCAACGGAGGCCTGACCATCTCCGACGAGACGCTGGCCGCTGTCGTGCGGGAGGTGGGCCTCCGGTTCGGCACCGACGTGGCCCTGGCCCCGGAGGTGGACGGCTCGGTGAGGGTCACGGCCTTCTATCCTCTGCTCACCGGTATCGAGACCGTGCTGCGCGATCTGGCGACGCAGCAGAATCTTCGGGTAAGGCAGACCTCGGTGGGATGGGAACTATTCTGAGCGGTCCCCGGCGAGGCTCTCCTCGCCTCATCCTGATGGCGCTGGCGGCGGCCCTTGCGCTACCCACCAGCGCGCAGGGCCAGGTCGAGACCTTCGACCTGGCCCTGCGCGACGTGTCGGTGAGCGTCGCCCTGGAAGACCTGGTGTCCATGACCGGCATCAGCCTGGTGTACTCGTCGGACGTGGTCGTCGGGAAACGCACGGTGTGTCGGGCGGAGGACGCCTCGGCGGAGGATCTGCTCCGCTGCATCGTCCATGGCGCCGGACTGGACTTCTATCGTCTGTCGTCGGGCACCTACGTGGTCATCGACGAGCCGGAGCGCCTTCCGGCTTACGGCACCCTGACGGGTGAGATCGTCGACGCGCTCACGGGCGAGCCGGTCCCGGCGGCCGCGGTGGAGCTCGCGGACGGCAGCGGTCGGGCCTTCTCCAATTCCGTGGGCCTGTTCCTCCTCCCGCGCCTCCTCCCCGGACCCCACGAGCTGCGCATCTCCCACTTCGGGTACGCGCCGCGCACCTTCTCCGTGGAGATCGGTGCCGCGTCCACCCTCCGGCGGAGCATCCGCCTGGACCCCATGGCCATGGAGCTGGACCCCATCGTGGTGGACGGTCTCGAGAACGTGGGCGGCGCGGCGGGATCCAGCTCTTGGACCGCGACGGGCTTCGACGCCCGGGTGCCGGAGGACGGAGACGTGTCCGCTCAGGCCCGAACAGGCCTCGGGGTGAGCCGTCGTCCCATGTTCGCCGATCTGTCGGTCCAGGGGAGCGCCCCGGGTGAGCACATGGTGCGACTCGACGGTGTGCCCGTCTTCGACCCGGTGGCGTTGGGCCGCACCCGAAGCGCCTTCAGCCCGCTTGCCCTTCGTCGGATCACGGTCCACAAGGCCGGATTCGACGTGAGTGAAGGCAGCTTCGCGGGGGGCGTCATCGATGTGGAGCACCGGGTGGAGGACCCGACGGGGAAGGGGGGGCTGACGGTGCACGCCGACCCGGTGAGCCTCACCGGGGAAGTGTCCATCCCGGTCCGGGCCCTGGGTGGAGAGGGATGGGCCATGGCGTCCGTGCGCGGCTCTCTTTGGGACGTGTACCGGGAGCCGGCGTTGGACGATGCGCTCCGGGACTGGAATCAGATGGATCCCGTCATCACCCGGCGGCTGTTGGGGGACGACGGCTCCCGTCCGACGGACGGCCTCCGGTTCGATGCCCACCGTCACGGCTCGGATATGGGCTTCTCCGACGTTCACGGTGCGCTGCGCTTGAGGTATCCCGGCTTCCGCACGCTCAACGCGGCGTTCTACCGGGGCTCGAACCGGGTGGCCACCGAGCTGTTCAGCTCGGGCACGGATCCCGAGTCCGGCGCTCTGGATCGTCTGATGGTCACCCGGGACCGGTACGCGTGGTCCAACACGCTCGGGACCCTGAGCTTCGACGCGCTGGTGGGTGATCGGGGGGCGTTGCGGATTCGCGCCTGGGGCTCGGAGCACGAGTTGGAGCACGAGTACGGTCTCGTGGACGGCGAGGAGGTGGGATACGCGCCCGGATCGTCGGACGTGGCCGAGATCGAGGACGATCTCCTGGGGCTTCTGGACCTCCGCCCACGAGCCGGTGAGGGGAACAGGGTCCGTGAGCTGGGCGCCGAGCTCGGTGGAGACTTCGCGGCGGGAGCGGGCCATTTCCTCAGTGGGGGGCTGGAAGTCGCCCGCGTGGACAGTCGCAGCCGGTTCGAGAACGGGTTCATCCTTCCGCTCCGGTCCGAGGTGGAGGGATGGCGCATCTCCGGCCACGCGCAGGATCGCTGGAGCCTGGGGCGCAGCCTCACCATCGAAGGTGGCGTGCGGGTGACGGCCGTGGGGGGTGGGGACGTATTCGCCGAGCCCAGGGGGTCGGTCCGGGTGGATGGCGCGTCCGAGCTTCTCGGCCCATGGTCCATGGAGGTGGCCGCGGGCCTTCACCGGCAGTTCGTCGACGAGTTCGAGCTCACCAGCGTGGGCCCCAGCGCCCTGGTCCCCGAGGTCCGGTTCTGGATCCCGTCGGACGGGTCCCTGGAGCCGGCCAAGGCACGCCACCTCGCCCTCGAGCTTGCCGCCCGCCCCGACCCGCGCCTCGAGATGCGGGTGGAGGCATACCGGAAGTGGATGGATCGGGTGCTCGCCCTGGACTATGGGGTCCTCACGGCGGCTCATACCGGGGAGACGGTGGTGGTGGATCAGGATCGCTTCATCGGGGTCTCGCGTGGAGACGCCTATGGAGCCGGGGCGCGCGTCGCCTGGGAAGAAGGGCGCCTCAGCTTGAATCTCGGCTACGAACGGACCGTTTCCACGCGCACCTTCCCGTCCCGCTTCGGGAACGATGCCCAGCCGACTCCGTGGAGTGAGCCACACCGGCTGGAAGGATCCGCGCGTGTGCCGGTGGTCGGGGGATTGGCCCTGGAGGCGGAGTCCGGCGTGGCGTGGGGCCGTACGTGGGCTTTGCGTCGGGCCTACTACGACTTCCTGACCCTCCATGGCACCGATGGCGGGCCGGAGATCAACGCGCCCGGGGAGGACTCCATGCCCACGCTCCTCCAGCTCGACGTGGGCGTGTCATGGCTTGGACGGCTGGCCGGAGGCCCCTTGGCCGAGCTGCGGGCCGAGGTTCGGAACCTGGGCCCCCGTCAGGTCCTGGACTACTCTCTCAGTCGGGTCGAGTCCTCCGACGGGTCCGTGTCCTACCGCCGTCTGGAGCGGTACCTCCCCGGAGCTTCCCTCCAGCTGTCGGCGCGCCTGGCGCTCTGAGGTTCCCGCGGGGCAAGCGCCACTGCAGTCCGGCGGGGTCCGCGTCCGGGTCCCCAGATGTCTCTCCTGGAAGGTCGTGGAAGAAGTGGGGTGGCCCGCGTGTGAGATGTGCCGCCCCGACCCAAAGGGCAGGAGGGGGAGGCGGCATCAAACGTCCCCATGACTCCTCCCCGATGCCAGGCATCGCATTCGACGTCGGTTTCTGGCGGGTATCCGCAAGACCTTCGTGCGTGGCCCGCCCCACTTCTTCAACACCCTCCTAGTCACCACCTCC
>CAYGKI010000231.1:4843-5565 GCA_964350235.1 uncultured Gemmatimonadaceae bacterium
AGGCTGTGAGACCGGTTCGAACCAACGGACCACTAGCCTCTTCAACGCAACGGGAATCATGTTCAATCTTCGCCTCAATCTCCGTACGCTCCTCGTACCGGCCGCCGCGCTCGCTTTCGCGGCGTGCGGCGACGACGAGCCCATGGGCCCCATGGACGACGGGCCCGACAACATCGCTCAGATCGCCCAGGAAACGGCCGATGTGAGCACCCTGGTCACGGCGCTCGAGTCCGCCGGCCTGGTGCCCGCGCTCGAAGGTGAGGGCCCCTTCACGGTCTTCGCCCCCGTGAACAGCGCGTTCACCGCGCTGGGCTCGGACGTGGTCGCCGCGCTTCTCGAGAGCGGGAACGCGGACCTCCTCGAGCGGGTGCTGACCTTCCACGTGGTCAGCGGCACTGCGGCCTTCTCCGAGGACCTCAGTGACGGTCAGACCGTCACCACCCTCGAGGGCAACGACCTCACCATCGGGGTCGCCGGAAGCAACGTGACGGTGAACGGCGTGTCCGTGGTCACCGCCGACATCGAGGCTTCCAACGGCGTCATCCATCTGGTGGGTGGCGTGCTCGTGCCGCCGGTGGACATCGTCGAGAGGGCCATCCTCACCGCGCAGACCCAGACACTCGTCGACGCGGTGGTGGCCGGCGACCTGGTCTCCACGCTGCAGGGCGACGGGCCGTTCACGGTCTTCGCGCCCATCAACGCGGCGTTCGAGGCCCTGGGCA
>CAYGKI010000232.1:0-5543 GCA_964350235.1 uncultured Gemmatimonadaceae bacterium
GGACCTTCCTTTCGAGCTCGTGGAGCCGCTTCGCGAGCTGTTCAAGGACGAGGTGCGGCAGGTGGGGCGCGAGCTCGGCCTTCCCGAGGACTTCGTCGGACGACATCCGTTCCCGGGGCCTGGCCTTGCCATCCGGATCCTCGGCGACGTGACGCGTGAGCGGTTGGCCGTGCTTCGGGAAGCGGATGCCATCTATCTGGAGGAGATCCGCGAGGCGGGCCTGTACGACGAGATATGGCAGGCATTCGCGGTGCTGCTGCCCGTCCAGTCCGTGGGCGTCATGGGCGATGCCCGTACGTACGAGAACGTGTTGGCCTTGCGCGCGGTGACGTCACGGGACGGGATGACGGCGGACTGGTATCCGTTCCCCCACGACGTCCTGGCCCGGATCTCCACCCGCATCATCAACGAGGTACGGGGCGTGAACCGGGTGACCTACGACATCAGCTCCAAGCCGCCCGCCACCATCGAGTGGGAATAGGTCGCCACGGGGCGGCCTACCGGGTCAGACGTCCTCGGACGCCAGGGCGTCGGCCTCGATCTCGATGAGCATGTCGGGATGCATGAGGCGCCGGACCTCCACCATGGTGGTGGTGGGCCGATGCTCGCCGAAGAAGGCGGCGTGTGCCTCTCCGAACTCCCGCCACCGGTCGATGTCGGTGACGAACATCCGGGTTCGCGTCACGTGCTCCGGGCCGGCGCCCAGCTCCGCCAGGGCGCCCCGGATGATCTCCAGCGCCCGCGCGGCCTGTCTGTAGCCGTCTCCAGGTGCATGCACCGAACCGTCGGGCTCGACGGCCACGGTTCCCGTGACGAAGATTCGATGGCCCGCGCGCAGGGCGCGACAGTATCCGACGTGCTCTTCCCAGGGAGCTCCGGTGTACACCCGTTGGAACGTCACTTGCAGCCTCGCGGGTAGGAGTGCTCTTGAACGCGGCACGCGCCGTGCCGCTCGCTACCTCGGGAATTCAGGGAGAGTTCCGTGACCAGGACTTTTGTCGCCGCCCTCGTGGCCATGGCGTTGGCCACCCCGGCCTCCGCCCAGATCGCCTGGGACAGCCCGCCGTTCATCAGCCCGGTGTCGCCCGCGGGTGTGAGCCTGTTCTTCCTGAGCTCCGGCGATCGGCTCGGCGCCCTGGCCACGCTTCGTCACGAAGCCGGGCCGGTGGGTCTGGGCTACCGGCTGGCGGTCACCGAAGAGAACGACCCGGGAGACGCCGTGCTCGCCGGCGGCGTGGACATCTCCGGCTTCCTGGGCCGAGGGATCGAGAACTCCGAGATCGACGTGGCGTGGTGGTCCGGCCTGGGCGTGGGCGTGGGAAACGAGACGGTGGTGAGCGTTCCCCTGGGCATCATCGCCGGCTGGAGCGGGTCGTCGGAGAGCGGGGTGATCTTCAGCCCGTACGGCGGTGGGCACGTGGCCCTGGACTTCGCTTCGGGGGAGGGGGACAGCGTGGGCTTCTCGGGGGCCATCGATCTCGGGGGTGACATCGTGCTCCAGTCGGGATGGATGATCCGCTTCGGTGCCACGTTCGGAGATCGCGAGGCCATCGCCCTGGGGTTCAAGCTGCCCAGCTGACGAGGCTCGGGTGGGCCTCCAGGGTGCCGGGCGACGATCCTCCGGCCCGGGCGCCGTGGGCGGCGCCCGGGTCATCCGGGTCAGGGCGCCTGGTCTTCCACGGCCAGGGGCACCGAGTCCAGGCGCGCCTCCACCTCGTTCCAGAGGTCACGCATGAACTCGAGGTCCCCCCCATGCGCGGACGCGAAGTCCAGCAGCTGAGCCTCGGTCACGTCGTGCCGGGCCAGCACCGCGGCGCGCACGCTGTCGGTGAGGGTCTCGTCTTCCCGGCGGAGCGCCGAAACCCTGAGATCGACGTACGTGTCCACGAAACGGGCTCTGGAGACCAGGCTCGGGTCGGCCTCGTCGCCACACGCGACGGCGAGGGGCGTCAAGAGCGCGGCGCAGACGAGGGCGAGGGTGCGGAAGCGCTTCATTGCGTGGGTGGGGCGTGCGACGTTGGAACGATCCATGCAAACTTAGCAGGTCGCCGCCCCGCGGCGACCCCGATCATCAGGCTTTCCACGCCAGCAGCGAGAAATCCATGAAGCTCCGACGAAACCTCCGGCTTGCAGCGTTGCTCTCCGTCGCGGCCTGCGCGGTCAACCCGGCCACGGGCGAGCGGGAGCTGTCCCTGGTCAGCGAGTCGCAGGAGATCCAGATGGGTCGGGAGGCGGACCCGCAGATCTCCGCTCAGCTCGGGCTGGTGGACGACCCGGCGCTGCAGGGCTACGTCTCCGACCTGGGGCTCCGGCTCGCCGCGGTCTCGGAGCGCCCGGACCTGCCGTGGTCGTTCAAGGTGGTGGACGACCCGGTGGTCAACGCGTTCGCGCTTCCCGGGGGATTCATCTACGTGACCAGGGGCATTCTGGCTCGCTTCGACTCGGAGGCGGAGCTGGCGGGCGTCCTGGGCCACGAGATCGGACACGTGACGGCCCGGCACTCCGCGTCGCAGATCAGCCGCCAGCAGCTCCAGCAGATCGGCCTCGGCGTGGGTATGGTGCTGTCGGAGGACGTGCGGAATGTCAGCGGGCTGCTCAGCGCGGGTCTGCAGCTCATGAACCTCCGCTACTCCCGCGGTGACGAGACCCAGTCCGACGAGCTGGGACTCCGGTACATCTCCCGGCTCGGGTACGACCCGGAGGCGATGATCGGGGTGTTCGAGATGCTCGCGGAGGCCGGAGGCGGGGCGGAGGGAAGGATCCCCGAGTGGCAGCTGACCCACCCCTATCCGGAGAACCGGGCGGAGAACATTCGGCAGCGCATTGCGGAGGCGGGCCTCACCGGCGGCGGGACCGTCGACCGCGCGACGTATCTCGACCGGATCGACGGCATGGTGTACGGCGACGATCCTCGGCAGGGGTATTTCAAGGACTCGCGCTTCGTGCACCCCGAGCTGGCCTTCGAGGTCACCTTTCCCGCCGGTTGGCAGACCATCAACCAGCGCTCGGTGGTGGCCGCCATCGACCCCGAGCAGCAGGCGGTCGTGACGCTGGAGGTGGCACAGGACGAAACGGATCCCGCGGCGGCGCTCCGGGCCTTCCTGGCGCAGGAGGGCATCACGGCCGGCACGCCGCGTGAGGAGACCGTGGGCGGCATCCCCAGGGCCAGGGCCGGATTCGAGGCGACCACGGAGGACGGCACCGTACGCGGCGAGGTGGCGTTCATGCGGCACGACGACACGCTCTACCGGATGCTGGGGTACGCCGCCGGGGCCAGCGCGTGGGCAGCCCACGGTCCGCGGGTGGCGTCCACCATCTCGAGCTTCGGTGCGCTCACGGATGCCGCCATTCTGGCGGTGGAGCCCTGGACCATGGACATCAGGACCCTCCCCGGTGCCACCTCGCTGGCCACGTACGCGGCCAGCAACCCTTCACCCGTGGACATCTCGGAGCTGGCGAGCTTGAACCGGGTCACGCCCCAGGAAGTGCTGTCCGGCGGCGATCGCATCAAGTGGGTGGTGGGAAGACCGCTTCCGTGAGCCCGGTGGACGCCGCCGGATGGCCCGGATCTTGTGTTCTTACAGGGTGACGAGGGCGGTGATCTGCCGAAGTGGCAGGTGCCGTAAATGAACCCGAGGCCACGAGAAAACGAGCCATGCTGAGTGCCGACCGATTGACCGTGAAGTCCGCAGAGGCGCTGCAGGCGGCGGGTGCGGAAGCACGCCGCCGGGGCAACGCCGAGGTGCACGGCGTCCACCTCCTCCACGCGCTCCTCCAGCAGCAGGACGGGATCGTCGTGCCCATCCTCCAGAAGCTGGAGGTACCCGTCGAGCTGGTCGGGCAGCGGGTGCTCGACGCCATGGAGCGCATGGCGCGGGTGGAAGGCGGCGCTGAGCCCCACCTGTCCAGGGACCTGAGGAAAGCGCTGGACGACGCCCAGGACGCGGCGCACGAGTTGGGCGACGAGTACGTCTCCACCGAGCACCTCCTCCTCGGACTCACCGGGGAGAAGGACGACGCCGGCCGGATCCTCCGGGAAGCCGGGGCTACGCTCTCCGAGGTGCGCGCCGCAACGGACGCGGTACGGGGCTCCCATCGGGTCATGGACCAGACGCCCGAGGACAAGTTCCAGGCGCTGGCCCGGTTCAGCCGCGACCTCACGGAGCAGGCACGCAAAGGCAAGCTCGATCCCGTCATCGGGCGGGACGAGGAGATCCGCCGTGTCATCAAGGTCCTGGCTCGGCGAACCAAGAACAATCCCGTGCTCATCGGTGAGCCGGGCGTGGGCAAGACGGCCATCGTGGAGGGCCTGGCTCAGCGCATGGTCGAGGGAGACATCCCCACGTCCCTGGCGAACAAGAAGCTCCTCCAGCTCGACATCTCGGCCATGCTGGCCGGTGCCAAGTACCGCGGTGAGTTCGAGGAGCGCATGAAGGCCGTCCTGAAGGAGATCACCGAGGCGGAGGGCCGCTACGTGATCTTCATCGACGAGATGCACACCATCGTGGGCGCCGGCGCGGCCGAAGGCGCCGTGGACGCTGGGAACATGCTCAAGCCCGCCCTGGCGCGGGGAGAGCTGCGTGTCGTGGGCGCCACCACGCTGGACGAGTACCGCAAGCACATCGAGAAGGACCCGGCCCTGGAGCGTCGATTCCAGCCGGTGTTCGTGGCTCCCCCCTCGGTGGAGGACGCCGTGGCCATCCTTCGGGGGCTCAAAGAGCGCTACGAGGTGCACCACGGCGTGAGGATCACCGACGACGCGGTCATCGCGGCGGCCAAGCTGTCGGATCGCTACATCGGCGGACGGTTCCTCCCCGACAAGGCCATCGACCTCATCGACGAGGCGGCGAGCAGGCTGCGCATCGAGATCGACTCGCTCCCCCAGGAGATCGACGAGGTTGAGCGCCGCATCGTCCAGCTCGAAATCGAGCGCCAGGCCCTGCAGAAGGAAACCGACGGCGCCGCCTGGGCGCGCCGGAAGGCCATCGAGGAGGAGCTGGCGGAGCTCCGCGAGAAGAGCCAGGGCATGAAGGCTCGCTGGCAGGCGGAAAAGGACGTTATCGAGGAGATCCAGGCCCTGCGGTCCAAGGTGGAGGAGCTGCGGGTGGAAGCGGAGCGGGCCACCCGAACCGGCGACCTCACCCGGGCCGCCGAGATCAACTATGGGGAGATCCCGCGGGCCGAGACCGACATCGGCCGGCACCAGGCTCGCCTGGAGGGGCTGCAGAAAGAGCAGAAGTTCCTCCGGGAGGAGGTCGGCGCCGACGACATCGCCACGGTGGTCGGGGAGTGGACGGGGATCCCCGTCTCCCGCCTACTGGAGTCCGAGCGGAAGCGGCTCACCCAGCTGGAGGAGCATCTGGGCGAGCGCGTGGTGGGCCAGCAGGAGGCCGTCACCGCGGTCTCCAACGCGGTTCGGCGCGCCAGGGCGGGGCTCCAGGATCCGAACCGCCCGGTGGGCTCCTTCGTGTTCCTCGGGCCCACCGGCGTGGGCAAGACCGAGACCGCCAAGGCGCTGGCCGAGTTCATCTTCGACGACGAGC
>CAYGKI010000233.1:0-1363 GCA_964350235.1 uncultured Gemmatimonadaceae bacterium
GCCCCGTCCTCTGGGCGGCTCCGGGGAGCCCGTTCTTCGGCACCACCCTTCGGCGCTCCGACGACCTGGGTGCAAGCTGGTCGGCCCCCGACGCCCGCCCGCTCAGGTTCCCGGAGGATTCGGGTCTGGCGCTCCAGCGGGTGTGGCAGATCCGACCGGGGCGTGCCCAGGATCCCGATACCCTCTATCTGGGCGTGGAGCCGACGTGTGTCTTCCAGTCCACCGATGGAGGAGCGTCGTTCGCTCCGATGGACGGGATGTTGAACCACGAGCACCGTCCCTACTGGACGCCGGGGAAGGGAGGGCTCTGCCTGCATACCATCCTTCCCGACCCTTCGGACCCGCGGCGCATGGGGGTGGCCTTCTCCACAGGGGGCTTCTACCGGACCGACGACGGAGGCGCCTCGTGGCAGCCCCGCAACGCGGGGGTCCGTGCCGAGTTCCTCCCCGACAAGCATCCCGAGTACGGGCAGTGCGTGCACAAGGTGGCGCACCATCCGAGCCGCCCGGAGCGCCTCTTCCTCCAGAACCATTGGGGCCTCTATCGCAGCGACGATTGGGGCGACCACTGGACGGACATCGCCAACGGCGTCCCCTCGGACTTCGGCTTCGCCATGGCGGTGCATCCACAGGAGCCGGACACCGCGTACATCGTGCCCCTGGAGTCGGACGGGTTCAGGTGTACGCCCGATGCCCGGCTGCGGGTCTACCGGACCCGTGACGCCGGGGCGTCATGGCAAGGGTTGGATCGGGGCCTCCCGCAGCAGGACGCCTACGAGACCGTGCTCCGGGACGGGCTGGATTGCGCCCCGAACGGATCCGGCGGCGGCGTCTTCTTCGGCACCCGCAGCGGCAAGGTCTTCGCGTCGGAGGACGGTGGCGACAGCTGGGAGCTGGTTCGGGACGGGCTGCCCCCGGTGGTGTGCGTGAAGGCCGCCACGCTGGCATGAGCGTGGCGGTGGTCCTTCCGTCCCAGCTGCGTTCACTTGCCGGTGGACGAGGGCGCGTGGAGTTGGATCTCCGGGTGCAGGGGGACCGGCTGCCGACGGTGGCGGAGGCCCTGGAAGCGCTCCGTGGCGCGCATCCCGCGGTCTACGAGCGGATCATCGACGAGCGCCGTGAGCTCCGGCGCCATGTGAACGTCTTCGTGGGCCGTGAGGATATCCGCTGGTCGGGGGGATTCCAGACTCCGGTGCCGCCGGGGGCCGAGCTGGTGGTGCTCCCTTCGGTGAGCGGCGGCTGAGCTCGTCCCCGCGGGCGGCGGCCCCGCCTCCCCCCCCCCCGGTCCCCCCGCGCCCCGGGGCCCCCGGTGGCCAACGCCCCCGGCCCGAAACCCGCCGCCCCGTGCCGGGGCCGCGGGGCC
>CAYGKI010000233.1:1373-5510 GCA_964350235.1 uncultured Gemmatimonadaceae bacterium
TCCCCCCCCCGGTCAGTCGCGCTCCAGGCCGCCCCGGATGGCCAACGCCACGGCTCCGAATCCCGCTGCCATGGCCAGGAGCCGTGCGCCGAATCCCACCCACGGAAGGAGCATGGCGACACCCAGGACGAATCCACCCAGCAGGAAGGCTCGGGCCGGGTGGGTGGGCTCGGCGCCCGGCCGGTCCAGGAGGGCCGCGCCCAGCCAGAGCCCGGGCACCACGGGCGCCGCGTATAGGGCGACCAGGTAGAGAACGGTGGACACGATGGCCAGTGGAATGCCCACGACCGTCACGGCAGCCGCGAAGGTCATTACCGGAAGGGCCACGAGCCACAGCAGGCCGAGCCCGATGGCCGCGGCCGGTCGCCGGCTCAGGTCTTCCGTGGTCCCGGCCAGCGGGGGCACCACGAGGAGCAACACGGTGCCGACGAGCAGGAAGCCGGCGATGCGGGCCAGCGACGTGACGACCTGGAACGTGGTGGAGGGGCCCGGCACGCTCACCGCCACGGTTTCCCCGTCCACCCGGGCGGCGGGGTCGATGGCGGCGGCCCCCTCCCTCACACGGTAGCTCAGGTCGCCCTCGATCCTGGCGGAGGGGCCCAGGGTGAGGCTTCCCGCGACCACATCCACGTTCCCGGTGACGGGACCGTCCAGCACCACCTCCCGGGCGGCGACCCGGAGGTGCCCGCGCACCGCCCCTCGCTGCTCCACCCGGCCCCCGACCAGGTAGGCGTTCAAGGTCACCTCGGCCTCCCGTTCGAGCCGTACGTCGGCACCGAGGAGGGTGACGTTCCGGTCCACCCTGCCGGTGACCCGCACGGCTCCGCCGGCGGATCGCACGCTGCCCGTGACGGCGCCTCCGATGGTCTGGCTCCCGGCCACCGCCAACACGGACCCTCCCGCCGACCCGGTGAACACCACGTCCTGTCCGGCCAGCATGACATCCCCGGGCACGAGGGCGCCGATCTCGACCGTGGGACCGGTCCCCACCACGTCTGCGCCGGAGCCGAAGCGGACGCCCTCGTCGTCGGAAGCCCAGGGACCACAGGCGGTGACGAGCCCCACGCAGAGGGCCAGCAAGGCGAGGCGTTGGCGAACCATGGGTCGACTCCTGCGGGTGTCCGGGGGCGGATCGGGGCCGGGACGCTCGGTGGCCCGGTCCCCATCCATCACACTAGAAGGGGAGGGATCGCGGCGGGAGAGGCCACCCCGAATCCGTCGAGGCCTTGAGATTCCCGCCCGACGTGATACGCTCAGCCCATGGGGAGCGCGCGACTCGGGCGGCGTCCCTCTTCTCAGAGATAGGCCAGGGACGTCCTGCTCATGCGCAAGGTGCTGCTCGTCATTCTCGATGGTTGGGGCCACTCCGACTTCCATGGGGCTCCCGACCCCGGCAACGCCATCGAGCAGGCCGACGTGCCCCGGTTCCTCCAGCTGTATCGGACGGCCCCCCGTACCCGGTTGGCTTGCTCGGGCGAGGATGTGGGGTTGCCGGCGGGGCAGATGGGCAACTCCGAGGTGGGGCACCTGAACCTGGGCGCGGGGCGCGTCGTCTACCAGGACATCGCAAGGGTCGATCGGGCCGTGACGGAGGGGACGTTCGGGGAGCGCCTCGGGCTGGACGAGCTGGTCTCGGGTCTTCGCGAGCGCGGCGGCATGCTCCACGTGGCGGGCTTGGTGTCCGACGGCGGCGTGCACGCCCATCTCCGTCACTTCACGGCGCTCCTGGATCTTCTCCCGGAGGACCTGGATGTCCGGCTCCATTGCATCACGGACGGCCGCGACACGTCACCCACGGGGGGGAGGGGATACCTGGAGACGCTCCGCCAGGCTCTGGGGCGCAGCGACCGGTGGAAGATCGCCTCGGTCACCGGCCGGTACTGGGCCATGGACCGGGACCGGCGATGGGAGCGGATTCGGCGCGCCTACGACCTCATGGCGGGCGGGGAGGCCGACGCCTGGGCCGAGGGGCCGGAGTTCCTCCTGGAGCGCTACGAGGAGGGCGTGACGGACGAGTTCATCCCTCCCACCGGCATCAAGGGCGTGGGGGAGCGGGGCCTGGCGGCGGAGGACGCCGTCCTCCTCATGAACTTCCGCGCGGACCGCATGCGTCAGCTCACGGAAGCGCTGGCCACGCCCGACTTCCAGGGTTTCCGGCGCCACGCGCCCGTCCCGACCCGGATCGTCACGCTGACCGAATACGAGGAAGGCCTGCCGGTCACGGTGGCTTTCGCCCCGGAGAACGTCCGGCGAGGGCTTTCCGAGTACCTGTCGGAACAGGGCCTCCGACAGCTCAAGGTCGCCGAAACCGAGAAGTACGCCCACGTGACCTACTTCTTCAACGGTGGAGAGGAGAAGCCGTTCTCCGGAGAAGACCGGTCGCTCATCCCCTCCCCGAAGGTCGCCACGTACGATCTGCAGCCCGAGATGAGCGCCGCCGGCGTGGAGGAGGCCGTGGCGGACGGCATACGGGACGGGGGGTACGGGTTCATCCTGGTCAACTTCGCCAACCCGGACATGGTGGGGCACACCGGCTCCATCCCGGCGGCCAGCCGGGCGGTGGAAGCCGTGGACGAGAGCCTCGGCCGCCTCCTCGACCTGGTGGAAGCGCGTCCGGACTGGGTGGCGCTTGTGACTGCGGACCACGGCAACGCCGAGAGGATGCTCACGGCATCCGGGGATCCCTACACAGCCCACACCACGGAGCCGGTGGATTTCCTCGTGTTCGATCCCCACGCGACGACGCCGACCCTGCGGGAGGGTGGCCGGTTGGCGGACGTGGCGCCCACCGTTCTGGCGTACATGGGGCTGAGCCGGCCGCGGGAGATGACGGGCGTCAGCCTGCTGGCCGACACGGGCTCCGGCTCCCCAACACCCTTGTAGAGGGACCTGGATGGAGATCGAAGCCTTGCTGGAGCAGGTCCTCTCACTGGGGGACGAGGGCGATTGGGCGGGGGCGGCCGAGCTTCTCGTGGAGCATCTGGACGAGCTCGGCGACGAGCCGGCGCTCCACTGCTGGCTCGGGGTCGCCGAGCGGGAGCTGGGCCTCGACGGGGTCGCCTACGAGCGGTTCAAGCGGGCCCTGGCGCTGGAGCCCACGGACCCCTACGTGCTGGCCACTGCGGGCAACGGCGTGGCGGCGTTCGACGATCCCGACGCGGAACAGGCGCTCAGGACCGCCGCCATCACCGCACCAGAGGTGGTCCTGACGCGTCTCCTCTACGGGGCCTACCTGTCCCGCGAGGGACTCTTCCAGGAGTCCCGGGCCGAGCTGGAGGCCGCGCTGGCCCTGGACGAGGCCGATCCGCAGATCCGCTACGAGCTGGGGGTGCTGCACGGGCTGCAGGAGCATTGGGACGAGGCCGCGGACGCCCTTGCCGATGCCGTTCGCCTCGACCCGGAGGAGGCATGGACCCGTGTGATCTTCGGCCTGGTGCTGGTGGAAGCCCGACGACTGGACGAAGCGGCCGGCGAGCTCGTGGAGGGGGCTCGCCTGGATCCCGAGGACGTGGACGCCCAGCTGGCCGCGGCCTTGGCCGCCGCGGCCATCGGGCGCGACGGGATCGCCTACGAGATGCTCGAGCGCGCCCGCTTCCAGTCCGCGGAGGAAGACCAGGACCGGATGGCGGCGGTGGAGGACCGGCTGGAAGCCGGGCATGAAGCCGCCCGAACGCTGCTGGTGGACGACCTGGGTCCATCCACCCTCCGCGCCCGCCTGAGCGAGCGCCCCTGACCCGCCCGGCCCCCGGGTTCCTTCCCGAGACTTATCGGAGGTTGTCTTGAGCCGTCTCTCCATACCCGTCGAGCGCCACCGGTTGGACAACGGACTGCGCGTCGTCCTCTCCCCGGACACCACCGTTCCGGTGGTGGCGGTGAACCTCTGGTACGGGGTGGGCTCGCGGAACGAGCGCCCCGGGAAGACCGGATTCGCCCATCTCTTCGCGCACATGATGTTCCAGGGATCCAGCCACGTGCCGAAGAACAAGCACTTCGAGCTGGTGGAGCGTGCCGGAGGCACCCTCAACGCCACCACGTGGTTCGACCGCACCAACTACTTCGAAACCCTGCCGTCCCACGAGCTGGAGCTGGCCCTCTGGCTCGAGTCCGACCGCATGGGCTGGATGCTCCCCGCCATGG
>CAYGKI010000234.1:0-5483 GCA_964350235.1 uncultured Gemmatimonadaceae bacterium
ACGCCCACCGCGCCCTCCACGATGGCGTATCCGCCGGCCACCAGACCGAGACATCCGGCGACCACCAGGCCGAAATCGCGGAGCCGCAGAGCGGGCTTGTCACCCTCGTCCTCGATGAGGCCCTCCACCTCGCCGATGATCTCGGGGGCCTTCTCGCCGGCGGCTTTGAACGCCGAGAAGAGATATCCGCCCAGGGCCATCACGAGAATAAGACCGTCCGTTCGGCTGAGGGTCATGTCCCAGAGGAGCGGGAACAGGAGCAGCGTGATGGCCAGCATGATGGGCATCTCCCGCCACACCACGCGCCTCTGCACGTTCAACGGCGTGATGATGGCGGTGATGCCGAGGATGAGCCCGATATTGGCGAGGTTCGACCCCAGCACGTTCCCCGTGGCCAAGCCCGGGCGCCCCTCCAGCGCGGCCACCACGCAGACGACCAGCTCCGGGGCGGAGGTCCCCAGCGAGACGACGGTGAGGCCCACCACGATGGGGCTGATGCCCAGCGCAGCGGCCATGTGCGCCGCACCCCGGACCAGCCACTCGGCGCCGAAGTAGAGCACGCCGATGCCTCCGACCAGGACGGCAACGTCCATCACGAGCTGATTCATGCCCGCCGCCTCATGCTTCCCGCCGTCCCAGCCAGACCTCGAACTCCTCGCGTGAGCGTGCGGTGAGCACATCCGAGGGCGCCAGCCACCCCCGCCGAGCCTGGGCGACACCGAAGCGCATGTCGTCCAGCCCCTCCGGGCCGTGGGCGTCGGTGCTGATGACCACCGGCACCCCGAGCTCCTTCGCCCGGTGCACGTGCACGTCGTCCAGATCCAGCCTGTTCGGGTTCGCATTCAGCTCGACGGCCACGCCCGCCTCCGCCGCCGCGTGCAGGACCTCCTCCACGTCGAGCTCGAACGGCTCACGCCGATTGATGATGCGGCCGGTCGGGTGCGCCAGGATATCGACACATGGATGGCGTACCGCGCGCAGCACGCGCTCTGTCATGGTCTTCCTGTCCTGGTCCATGAAGGAGTGCACGGAAACCAGCACCAGGTCGAGCTCCTCCAGGATATCGTCCGGGAGGTCCAACGAGCCGTCCTTGAGGATGTCGACCTCCGCGCTCCGGAGAAGCAGGATCTCGGGCACTCGCTCTCTCACCTCGTCTACCTCCTCCCACTGCGCCCGGGCACGCTCCGGGGTCAGCCCCCCCACCATGGCCATGGCCTGGCTGTGGTCCGTGACCGCCATGTACCGGTACCCGCGTTCCAAGCACGCGCGCGCCATGTCCTCCAGGGACGCACGACCGTCGCTCCACGTGGAGTGCATCTGGAGGTCACCCCTGATGTCCTTCAGGGTGACCAGTTCGGGCAGCTCCCCCTCCAGCGCCGCGGCGATCTCCCCTCGGTTCTCCCTGAGCTCCGGCGGAATCCAGGGCAGCCCCAAGGCGTCGTAGACGTCTTCTTCCGTGTCTCCCGCCACCCGTGTCCCGAAATCGCGATCTCCCACGTCCAGAGCTTCGGCCTTCCGCTCGTCCACCCGATAGACGCCCCACTCGTTGACCCGCATTCCGTCCCTGACGGCGCGCGTGCGGAGGGCGACGTTGTGCTCCTTGGAGCCGGTGAAGTACAGCAGCGCCGCTCCGAAGGACTCGCTCGGAATGACCCGCAGGTCCACCTGGAGTCCGGAGTGGAGCACGATGCTTCCCTTGGTCGAGCCCGAACCAAGGACCCGCTGCGCCCCGGGGTACGACACGAAGTGCTCCACCACCGAGGTGCCGTCGCCGTCGTGCTCGGCCAGGAGGTCGACGTCACCGATGGTCTCCTTCCTCCTGCGCAGCGATCCGGCCACCTCGAACCGGCCCACCCCCGGTGCGTCCGCCATGTGCTCGAGGACGCCCGCCACCAGCTTCTCCGCCTCGTGGATCTGGAATCGGCCGGTGTGCTTTCTGTGGTCCTCGATGGCGGCGCGCAGCTTTTCCGCGCTCTTCTTGCCGAACCCTTCGAGCGTCTCCACTCGTCCGGCATCGAGCGCGTCCGCGAGCTCGTCCACCGTGCTTACCCCGAGCTCCTCGAAGACCTTCCGTACCTTCTTCGGACCGAGGCCCTCGAGGCGCACCAGCTCGGCCAGGGACCTGGGGAACTCCCGGGTGACTTCCTCCATTCGGTCTATGGTCCCGCGTCGCAGCAGCTCCACGATGTGATCCGCGACCTTCTCACCGATATCGGGCAGCTCGGTGAGATCCTCGCCGGCCTCCACCATGTCGGCGAGGGACCTGGAGGAGCTCCGGACGGTGTTCACGGCGTTCCGGTAGGCGCGAATCCGGAACGGGTTCGCACCCTGGATCTCGAGGAGGTCGGCGAGCGTGTCGAGCTCTCGGGCGATGTCCAGGTTATCCATCGGCCGCGACGCCCTCCAGGCTTCCTCCGAGGGACCGGAGCTTCTCGAGAAACGCCTCGAAGTCCAGCACGGTCACGCCGAGCTTCTCGGCCTTGGCGAGCTTCGATCCGGCGCTTTCCCCGGCCACCACGAAGTCCGTGTTCCCGGAGACCGAGCCGGTCACCCGCCCACCCACCGACCGCCAGGCGGCTTCCGCCTGCTGGCGCGCTACGGGAAGGGTCCCCGTGAAGACCGCCGTGCCTCGGTCCTCTCCAGGCGCGCCCGAGGGTTCCGGTCCCCGGGGATCGATGCCCTTGGCCAGGAGCCCGTCCACGGCGCCGGCGTTTCGAGGGTCGTCGAAGAAACCGCGAATGGCCTCGCTCATCTTCGGCCCGATGCCCGACACCGCTTCCAGCTCCTCGCGGCCCGCCTCCCGGATGGCCGGGAAGGTGCCGAAGTGCTCGGCGAGGGTGCGAGCCACGGTCACGCCCACCTCGGGAATCCCCAGCGCCACGAGGAACCGGGCCAGGTCCGGCGCCTTCTTCGACTGGATTGCCTCCACCAGGGCCGTCGCCGACTTCTCGGCGAACCCCTCCAGCGTGGCCAGGCGTTCCGGACGGAGGTCGAAGAGACCGTCGAGGCCCTCCACCCAGCCCATGTTCACGAGAAGGTTCGCCGTCTCCACACCGAGCCCCTCGATGTCCAGGGCCGAGCGGGATCCGAAGTGCACGATACGCGCCTTCAGCTGCGCCGGGCACCCGAAGCGGTTGGGACACCTGAGCCGAGGTCCGTCCTCGACCACGGCCGTGCCGCACTCGGGACAGCGGGTGGGCATCTCGAAAGGCGGCGAACGGTCATCTCGATGCTCGATGACCTCCACCACCTGGGGAATCACGTCGCCGGCCCGCTGAATTCGAACCGTGTCGCCCTCGCGGAGATCCTTCCGGCGGAGCTCCTCTCGGTTGTGGAGCGAGGCCCTCGAGACGGTCACGCCGCCCACGACCACCGGCCGGAGAAACGCAACCGGCGTGAGCACCCCCGTACGCCCGACCTGGACGTCGATCTTGTCGAGACGGGTCACCTCCTGCCGCGGCTCGAACTTGAACGCGAGCGCCCAGCGCGGATGGTGGGAGGTGGAGCCCAAAGCCCTCCGGGCCTCGTAGTCGTCCAGCTTGATGACCACGCCGTCGATCTCGTAGTCCAGGTCGTCCCGCTCCTCCGCGTAGCGCCCGTGGTAGGCGAGAATCTCCTCCACCGTGCGCGCCGTCTCCACCCGGTCCGGAACCTTGAAGCCCCAGTCGCGAATCGCGGCCACGCCGTCCGTGTCGGAAACGATCTCGTGGTCCGAGGCCAGGACGTCGTAGACCAGGACGTCCAGCTTCCGTCGGGCGGTCACCCGCGGGTCCAGCTGCCGGATGGCGCCTGCCGCCGAGTTCCGCGGGGACGCGTAGGGCTCGCTGCCGTCCTCGACCAGACCGGCGTTGAACTCCTGGAAGTCGGAGATGTACATCAGCACCTCACCCCGGAAGGCGGCGAAGTCCGGCGCGGACCGGGCATCGCCCCGCAACCGGAGCGGCAGCGTGCGGATGGTGCGGAGGTTCTCGGTGACGTCCTCGCCCTCGATCCCGTTGCCGCGGGTCACCGCCCGGACGAAGGCTCCGCCTTCGTACACCAGCTCGATGGAAGCCCCGTCCAGCTTGGGCTCGAGGATGTAGGTGGGCTCCCGCTCCTCACCCAGCGCCTTGCGGATCCGCTCGTCGAACCGGCGCACGGTGGCTTCGTCCTGAGTGGAGTCGAGGGACAGCATGGGCTCCACATGCCGTACCGTCTCGAACCCCTCCTGAGGCCGGACGCCCACCCGTCGGGTGGGCGAATCCTCCGTGCGGAGCCGCGGATATCGCGTCTCGAGCTCCACCAACCGGGTCCACATCTCGTCGAACTCGGCGTCGGCGATCTCGGGGCGCGCCTCCACGTAGTAGAGGTGGCTGTGGCGGTCGATCTCGTGGCGGAGGTGCCGCGCCTCCCGAACGACTTCGTCGGGTGGTGCCGCTCCGGCAGGCTCGTTCCCGTCCTTCGGATCGTTGGAGGTCAAGAAAGTCGTTCGGGGGGTGGTGTCACGGCCAGGGGGCCCGCAAATATGGCGATGGATGCGGCCCTGGAGGATTCCGCCGTCGCGGTCATGGCCGCGGTGGCGGGCTTCGGCCTGGAAGACGGGGACGCCCGCCCCGATCCGGGAGCTCCTATGATGATATCACCTTCTGCTGGGGCGCATGAGGCCTCCGCCTGCCGAGCCGCACGAACCCCCATGCACCGACCCCGTTACCGGACCGTCCCGTGAACGTTCCAGCCCTTCGCGCCGACACGCCTGGCACCGCATCGCGCGTGCACCTGAACAATGCCGGAGCGTCGCTCATGCCGACCCCGGTGTTCCAGGCCGTGGTGGGCCATGTGGAGCTGGAGGCGCGTATCGGCGGATACGAGGCCGCCGACGAGGTGGCTCCCGCCATCGCGGATGCCTACTCGGCGGTCGCGACGCTCCTCGGCACCGAGCCCCACCGTGTGGCATTCACCGAGCACGCCACCGCGGCATTCGTGGCCGCTCTCTCGGCCATCCCGCTCCGTAGCGGCGACGTCCTCGCCACCACCCGCCACGACTACGTCTCGAACCAGATCCAGTACCTGTCCCTGACGGAGCGCCTCGGCGTGGAAGTCGTGCGGGTGCCCGACGCGCCGGAGGGCGGCGTGGACCTGACCGCCATGGAGGAGACCATCCATCGTCGGCGGCCCAGGCTCGTCGCCGTGACGCACATCCCCACCAACTCGGGCCTGATCCAGGACGTCTCCGCCATCGGCGCCATGTGCCGCGCGCGCGACGTCCCTTTCCTGGTGGACGCGTGTCAGTCGGTGGGACAGATGCCCATCGACGTCGAGGCCATGGGGTGCGACTTCCTGAGCGCCACCGCCAGGAAGTTCCTCCGGGGTCCACGGGGCGCCGGATTCCTGTACGTCTCGGACCGGATTCTGGATCGGGGCTTCGAGCCGCTGTTCCCCGACCTTCGGGGCGCGAACGGTTCGCCGAAGAATGCAGGTTCGTGATCTCGGGTGAAGGATTCACC
>CAYGKI010000235.1:0-5462 GCA_964350235.1 uncultured Gemmatimonadaceae bacterium
CTCGATGTCCATCTTGGTGATGAACTTCAGGTGGTCGATGGCGGAGAAGTCGGTGGGATTGGTCATCGCCACCGTCAGGGTCCGGCCGACCCTGCAGAGCGGGAGGACGAGGTGCTTCTGCGCCACGCCCGCCGAGATCAGCTTCAGGATCTTCGGGTCGACGTTGAACTTGTCCAGGTCCACCGCGGGCACCCGGTACTGCCGGGCGAGCATGCGCGTGAGCTCGTCCTCCTTGACGAACCCCAGGTGGACGAGGGCATAGCCGATACGGTGGCCGCTCGCCTTGGCTTCGGCGAGACCCTCTTTGAGCTGCGCCTCGGTGATGAGCCCTTCCCGGACGAACAGATCCCCGAGTCGAACTTCTTGAGCGGCCTTGGCTGCCATCAGTGAGCGTTCCCTTTGAGCGCGGACGTGGGAGGCGACGGCACATCGCGAGTTTCCAAACTACGGCTCCCCCCCGCCACTCTACAAGCTTCGCATTCGGACCTCACCGTCCTCCCCTCAGAACCCCCCAGAAACCTGGACATGTCCCCGGAGCCGCTCCACGGTGGCGGGGCCGATCCCCGGCACGCGCTGCAGGTCCTCCACGGATCTAAACATTTGTTTTCTGCGCACCTCGAGGATGCGCTGCGCCAGAGCCGGGCCGATGCCGGGCAAGGCCGTGAGCTCTTCCGCCGACGCCCGGTTCACGTCCACCACCGGCGGCGAAGCCGGCGTCCCGGCCCGCCCGGCCCCGCGGTTACCCGTGCTCCGAACCCCCGCACCCCCAGGAGGTGGCCGGTCCAGGTCCAGGAGGGATCGCATCCGCTCCACCGTGGCGGGACCGATGCCCCTCACCGCCGACAGGTCGTCGGGCCGCCGGAAGGTCAGCCCTCCCTCGCGCGCGGCGACGATGGCACGGGCGGTGGCCGGTCCCACCCCGGGCAGCCGGTCGAGCTCCACCTCGTCGGCCCGGTTGGGGTCGACACGCTCGCCGGGCCCCAGCGGACGGGATCGTGCCTCCGCCTCTTCTGCCGCGTCGATACTCTCCGCCAGGAGCGTGTCCAGGACGTCCGGCGTGCCTGGGTCGGACGGCTCGGCCACGGTCCGGATCCACGCCCAACGGGCCGAGCTGACCAGGAACAGGACCACCACCGCCCGCCTGAGGGCTCGGGTCTCGGAATCGTGCATGCCGGAAGGATCACCCGTCGGCCTGGGCGCCGGCATGGGGAAACGGGCCTGCCTGGACTGGGGACGGGCTCCGGGAGCCCGGAGCGCCTCCCTACGGCGTGGGGAACGACCCGGCCGAGAACTCCAGCTGGCCGAACACCCCCAGCTGGACCTGGGTGGAGCCCGTCCGCTGGCCGACGAACGACTGGCGATCGTCGAAGCTCAGCTGCATTCCCACCGCGAAGTCGCCCACCGCCGTGTCGATGGAGACGCTGAGCGTCCGTCGGATCTGGTCCACGAACGCCACGCAGCCCTCGCCCGCCCTGGTGATCCGGCAGCTGCGCTCCGAGACGTACCCGGCCAGGATGGCCAGATCCACGGGCTCGTCCAGTCTCCCCGCCAGGGGACCCACCGGATCCCATCGGCTACGCACGGTCACCCGATGGGTCAGCTCCTCCCGCTCGGTGTCACCGGTGGGATCGATGCCGCGCCCCGTACGCACCGATCCCTGATAGGACGTGATCAACGTCCCCAGCCACTGGACGGTCACGTCGAACGGCACCCTGAGGTCTTCGTCGAATCGCCGCCGGAGCGAGGCTCCCCCGTACTCGATCTCGCGCTCCACGCGCTGGACCCCGGAGGTCAGGGTCAGCGTGCGCATGCCCGTGAAGGCGGGAAGCCCCACCGAGGGGAGGCGCGCTTGCACGTTGGGCCAGGTCCGCTGCTCCAGGCGCCGGTCGCTACGCACGTCCAGGGTCGTGGCGTCCAGGATGGCGTACCCCAGCTGCACGGAGGCCCCCCGTCCAAGGTCCAGGCCGGAGCCCAGGGTCCAGCTCCGCCGGTCGGTCCAGGTGGCGGCGGTGTCGCCGCGGATGAAGCGGTACTCGTCCTGGTCCGCCCAACCGAGCTGGTATGCTGCCCCCGGATCCACGGCATCGCGACTGAATCGCGAGGTGACGCCTTCGCGGTAATCCGCCGTGAACGGGCGAAGCGCGTCGAGGACCGTGCGCCATCCGCCCGAGCCGGCAGAAGCATCGGCCGCCCTCGACCCCAGCCACGCGGTCGCGAGTCGGCCCGGCTCCAGTGCCAGCGACACGCCCCAGTCGCGCTGACCCCGGGCGTCGCGGGCCAGGGCCAGCGCGGTATCGCCGGCCAGGACGGTCCGGTCCAGGAGGTTGGCGCTCCGGTCCGATCGGTACGTGGTGCTCCAGTCGAAGTCGTTGCGGATGAAGGAGACCAGGCGCGGCGTGAACGCGAGCCGGGTCCTCAGGGTTCTGCCGGTCTCCCATCCCAGGTCCAGGCCGGCGGGCCGGAGACGCTGCTCCCGGAGGAGCTGCTGGATGACGGGATCGGTCACCGCATTCCCGGGGGACAGCAGGTCACGCTCGGTGGAGACCGTGAGCTCGGCCCTGAGGGGAGGCAGGGGGCGGAGGCGCACGTCCGCCACGCTCTCCAGGCGCTCCCGAGGCACCAGGGTGGGTGGCGGGTCCGGGTCTCCCGTCCGCTCGACGATCCGCTCGAAACGGAAGATCCGGTCGTCCTGCCGCAGGTACGAGGCCCCCACCGAGACCCGTTCGGGCGTGAGCCGCAGGCGCGTCCCCAGGACCCGGTCCTCCAGGAACCCGGGCAGGAGGCCCCGGACCAGGCCCTCGGCGAAGCCCGGGACCAGATCCACTTCCCTGGGCTCGGGATTCCGGGACCAGGTGAGGCCGGCGTCCGTCCCGCTGGACGTGTAGCGCGACGTGATGGTGGAGCCGCTGGACCGCGTGTACGCCGCCCGCGCCGAGAGACCGTCCACGAAGAAGCCCGCCAGGGGGTCGGCGGCGGGCGTGCGCCGGCGGAACGCCACGCCCACCCTGGTCCGCCGGGACGCCGTCTCTCGCAGGTCCGACAACCGGTCGGCGCGCAGGTCGGAGCCCTCGAGGAAGCGCGGGGCCTGGCTGGCTCGATTCACGTCCAGGGTGAGCGGCACCTCCACACCCCAGTCGCTGGGCATCATCCGGTCCAGGGCCAGCGTCGAGCGCAAGTCGATGTTCCGGTCCGTCTGGTAGGAAGGCTCTTGACGGAGCTGACGGAAGTCGGCCGTGCGGTTGGAGATGCTGAGCCGCGTCTCGAAGGCGCCTCCGCCGTCCAGAACCACGTCCACCGCGCCCGCCAGCCCCGGCCGGCGCACCGGATCGGCCAGCCTCAGCTCGTCCACCCAGATCTCTCCGGAGGCCGGAAGGTCACCCTCGTTCCACACCCCCAGGGAGAGCTCCCGCACCGCGGCCAGGTTGGGCGCCCGCCCCCGATCCCTGAGGGAGACCGCGTAGGTGGAGTCGGCCGACCACACCACGATGGCGGGATCGCCGGCGCCGGGAGGATTCTGGAGGAGCAGCTCCTCCGCACGCTGGCGAAGCTCGAACCACGCATCGAACTGGACCCGGATCTCCGGGAGCCAGTCCGTGGGATCCACTCCTCCGGGGGCGGCGGTGCCCGGCAAGCGGGTGCGGTAGAGATAGAAGTTGTCCGGATCGTTCCCGACCTTGAAGAAGAAGCTCCGGGGCTCCTCCGGACCGAAGTCCCCCGATCGGGCCACCACCCAGAGCCTCGCCTGCCGGTACGAGAGGAAGTTGCGCGGGCGCTGGGGGAAGCGCTGGTAGACCTCCGCCCGGGCACCCGGAGCCAGATCCTCGAAGGCGAGACCCAGGGATTTCTCGTTGAATTCGATCCCCTGACCGGCGAAGGCGCTGGTGGGATCCACCAGCTCCTCAAGGACGCCCGGGGGTGAGCTGTACGCGGCACCCTCGGTCAGACGGGACGCGGACGAGACCTCCACGCGCCCCCCGACGGACAGGGTGTCTCCGCCGATGCCCGCCAGAACGCCCTCGCCCTCCCGCTTGATCCAGCGCGACCCCACCAACCGCATGCGGGCGAGCCGCACCTGCGTCCCGCCGGGCCCCACCGCCGTCACCCGGAGGTGCCGCACGGATCGGAGCTCGGCGTCGCTGACGATGCCGCCCACCTCCACCCCGTCGCCCCCGCGGATGGGAATCCGGTACAGCTCGAAGCCCAGGGGTGAGCCCGTCTCCTCACGGGTGCGGGCCAGGTACGGCGAAGACCCGTCGAGCACGAGGGCGTACCGCAGGTGACGCTCCTGGGTGTCGAGGATGCCGTCGGCGTCCAGATCCTCCGAATCGGGTCGACCGTTCCCCCGGGTGCACACGCTACGCGGATCGCCGATCCGGTAGACGCGGCCGGGCTCCGCCTCGCAGTCCTCGTCCCAGACGCCCAGGGCATCGGCCGCGTTGTTCCAGAGCTCTCCGCGGGCCGGATCGGCCTCCTGATCCAGCACGGAGAGTCCCCAAGGGCGGCCGTCCGCGCGCGTCCCGCCGGTGTTTCCCTCGGCGTCCACGAAGAGGGCGTCTTCACTCACCGTGCCCAGGTCCAGCACCAGCCGGGCCTGCTCCCCCGCGGCCACGTAGACTTCGAGGAACTCGGTGCGGGTCAGGTCCAGCCCCTGCGTCGCCAGGGGCGTGGTCACCGACCGCCACCCGACGCCCCCCTCCCGGGCCGCATCCAGGTCCAGGAGGAGCCCGGGCTCCCGGATCTCCGCGCCGGCCACGGCGATCTGCCGGTCGATCTCGTCGCGGGCGAAGTACCCCTCGTGCACCCCGAGGCTGTCGCCGGTGGGACCCTCCACGATCCACTGGGTCTGCCAGGTCATGGGCGCCGCCGTGGTCGCATCCAGAACCGGAGGGAGAAGCGCCTCGGCCCCGTCGCGGAAGGCGGGAGCGCTACCCAGCTTCCAGCTGGTCGACACCAGCGAGACCGGAAGGGCCTGGGCCGCGTCGAAGTCGTCCACGAAGGCCCGGCCGTCGATGTTCGGATTGGGCACGGAGACGGCGAGCTCACCCTCCACGGTCAGGGAGGTCACGCCGTCGAGCCGCAGGCCGGGAATCACGTCCAGCACCCGATCCACCCATCCCACCGTGGCGCCGTAATCCGCGGTGACGCCTCCGAGGAGGGCGGCGCCGGGCTCGGTGCCCAGGACGGGGCGCCGCACCACCGACCGCTCGGTGCGATAGAGGCCCAGCACGTCGAATCCGCCCCCGTCGCCGAGATCCGTGTGGGTCCGGAACCCGAAGACCTGCGTGGGAGAGACCTCGAAGAGGGAGCGCTGCTCCCAGGACGCGCGCACCGACGCCGTGGGATCCGCGGCGAACAGGGCGTCCGCGTCCAGGAGCACCACCTGGCCCACGTCGTAGTCGATGGCGTAGTCCAGCCCCCTGGTGAGCACCCGGTCCCCCAGCAGGATCCGCTCGCTGCCCTCC
>CAYGKI010000236.1:0-4293 GCA_964350235.1 uncultured Gemmatimonadaceae bacterium
GAAGCACCGCTCGGCCAGCCCCTGCACCGCCTTCGGGTCTACGGGCTTCACCAGGAAGTCGAAGGCCCCGGCCTTCATGGCCGTCACCGCCGTCTCCATGTCGTCGTGGGCGGTCATCACCACGACCTCCACCCGATCCATGGACTTCCGGATCTTCTCCAGGAGCTCGAGGCCCGTCATGCCGGACATGCGCACGTCGGTGACCACCAGCCCGGGATCGAAGGCGTTGACCCGGGAGAGGGCCTTCTCGGCGCTCTCCGCCGTCTCGACCTCATAGCCCGCGTGCGAAAGCCGCGTGCGCAGGACCTCGAGGCCGTCGACGTCGTCGTCGACGACGAGAATCCGCTGCTGGGAGGATGGGTCGGTCATGTGAGGTCGTCTGACGGGTCGGTGACCGGCACGGCGCCGGAAGGGCGCCCTGCATCCGGCTCGGGGGGTGACTGATTAACCCCCGACGCGCTCGTCAGGGTCCATGGGCGACCCGTCGTCCGCCCCCGGCGGGACCTCCGGCCACCGCAGGTCCACCGGCTCCAGGTTCCAGTACGCGGGACGCTCCGGCACCTCTTCCGCCCTCAGCCGGGCCAGCTTCTCCTCGTTTCGGGCACGCCGGGCCCGGACCATGTACACGAGCACGATCCCCAGGAAGAGCCAGAAGATGGACGAGTGTGCCAGCACGAAGAGCCAGCCGTACCGGGAGCGCACATGGGCGCGCCAATCCTCCTCGAGCTGTCCGCTGGTGACGCCGAACGTGCCCCGCAGGGCGGTCTCGAAGGAGCCTTCCTCGCGCCAACGCTCCAGGAAGATCTGAAGGCCCCGCTCCCCACTCTCCTCCACCAGGTAGGTCACGGCGCTGGCCGCCAGGAGATACGCGACCCGTGCCTGGTCCTGTCGCCTGGGCCAACCCAGCGCCAGCGAGTCCATGGGAGGAGCCCGCCCCAGAGCCAGCCCCACCCGGAGTCGCCACGCCTCCATGGCATCGAATCCTCCGGCGGCCCATTCGGCGTATCCCTCGCTGAACCAACGGGGGATGCGCAGACCGCCGAGGAACTGGTACAGGCCCAGATGGGCCCACTCGTGCCGGAGGGTCCGGAGACCCTCACCGGACAGGATGCCCGCACCCTCGCCCGACGGAATCACGAGGAGGTTCCGGGACGGAACCGCCACGCCGGCACGCCACTCGGGTGCCACCGAGCCGATGGCGGCGTCCAGCGCTTCCGGTGAATGGGCCAGCACGGCGTGCACGGCGTACGGGATGGAATCGGGGAGCGCGGGGAGCGCCGCCTGTCCATCCAGGAGCTCGCGCATGCGGAGGCCGAGCTCCTCCTGACCCTCCACGTGCCAGATCGTGACCCGGACACCCGGCAACGGAAGGTACCGCCGGCCGTCGAGGAGCTCGGGAACCGGGGTTCGGGATGAATCCGCCTGGGCAAGCGCCTTCGACGGGGCGCCCAGGGACCACAAAGCCAGGGCCACCACGCCCGCGGCGGAAGCCACCGCGCCGCGTCTCATCTTCACTCCGTCTGGAGCATCTCCAGGTTGGACCGCACGGCGTCGTTCTTCGGGTTGAGATCCAGGGCTCTCCGCCACAACAGGAGCGCCACGTCGCGGTCGTTGTCCTTGTAGGCCATGGTGCCCAGCCTCAGGTACACGTCGTCCCCCAGCCGAGGAGCCAGCTTCACGGCTTTCTCGTACTGGACCCGCGCCGCGTCCATGTCACCGTGGGCGTAGGCCTGGTCCCCCAGGTTCTTGTGGGCCTGGGGCGGCGGTGGGGTCACGGCCACGGCCCGCTTGTAGAGGGCGGCGGCCGCCTCCACCTCGCCACGACGCTCCAGCACGGCGCCCGTGTTCACCAGGATGGCCCCCGACTCGGGGTAGTGCCCCATGCCCTCCTGCCCCACGCCGACGGCGAAGTCCAGGTCGTCGGCGACGGCGGCGGCCAGCACGGCGTACGCGTAGTACTGCTCCGCGGGGACCTTCAGGCCCGGGTAGGTCCGGTACCGCCTGAACGACTCCATGGCCTTGTCCACACGCCTCGCCTTGAAGTGGACGATGGCACGGGCGAGGTACACCTCGTGATCCCTGGGACGGGCGGACTGGGCCGCCTCCAGCGCCTGCAGCGCCTCGTCGTAGCGCCCCAGGGCCTCCAGGGTCAGCGCGGTGTTCCGGTGGACCGCGTAGCTCTCGGCATAGCCCGGCGGCATGGAACCGAAGTGTTGCAGCGCCTCTTCCAGCCGCCCGCGACGGAACGCGATGAGCCCCATCATGAAGTTGGCCCGGGCCTGATGGGGATCCGCTTCCAGCGCCTCCTCGAACTCCCTCTGGGCGTCGTCGAGCATGCCCGAGCGATAGAAGGCGATGCCCACGTTGAGGTGCTGTTGAAGGGCCTCGTCGCCCCCCGTCTCCTCCTCGGTGGTGCGCTCGCCGGACCGCGACACGAATCCGGCCTGGATGAGTCCGTAGAGAGCCTTCCCCGTATCGAACTCCACCAACCCGGCTTCGTTCATGATCTCGTGCACCGTCCGCACACCGTCGATGAACGGAAGGATCTTCTTCTGTTCCCGCGTCAGCTCCAGCTCGCCCTCGGCCTCGGTGGGATCCTGGTCGATCTGGAACACGATGTCGAAGGACGGGATCTTCTTCTCGACGAGGCTCCACTCGTCCACCCGTCTGGCGCCCTCCATGAGAAGCGCCTCAGGGGCGATGTCCACCAGAAGGAGTCCGTCCTCGTCCGGCATCTGGTCCGTGTCGAAGTGGAACGAGCCCTGGGTCCAGGTGAAGAGGTGGTAGACGGCCTCTTCCACCTGCATCTGGATGTATCTGCGCAGATCCTCCTGGTTGAGGGCCCCCATCTGGACCAGGATCTCCCCCAGGCGCTTGTTCTTGTCGCGCGTCTGACGCTCCATGGCGGACGAGAGGTCCTTCCTGGTGATGACGTGGTTCCGCACCAGGAGCTCGCCCAGACGGTCACGCCGGTTGAGCACCGACGCGTAGATCACCCGCCCCTTCTGGAAGTACACGTATCCGAAGTTGGACCGGTCCGTGATGCTCAGGCACCCGGTCTTCCTGCCCATGCCGAGGAGCTGGCAGATGTCGGCCAGATTGACGTCCTGGAGCGCGCCTTCGATGGCCATTATCCGTCCAGCTCCTCGATGAGGAGATCCACCATGCGCGGCCAGTAGATCACGGCGTTCTCACGGCTGGGGAACCACGGCCCCTTCTTGCCGCTCCCCGAAGCCGCGACGGACGTCTTCCCCGGCGCGCCCTCCACGGCCTCGGCGGGCGGCGCGGGTGCCTGCGTGGTGGCGGTGGCCGCGTGGGGCGGCGCCGACGTGGAGACACCCGGGCCTCTCCGGGACGGCTCCGACTCCGGGACCGGCCCCGCAGAAGGCAACATGCCATCGAGGGAACCGTCCAACCCCAGGGAGGTGTCCCCGATGGAGATACGCTGGTCCTCGAGGATCAGGTCGCTTCCCGGCGTTCCCTCCTTGAGCTCCAGCACCAACCCGCCCTCGAAGCGCGACCGGAGGCGGTCGTCGATGGACTGGATCTGCGCGGGGAGCCGATCGGAGAGCAACATCACCCGAGCGCCACGGCGCTTCAGGGCTTCGAAGAGGTGGAAGAACTCGTCCTGGGCCCGCTCGGTCTCGGACAGGGCTTCCACGCCATGCACGAGGAGCAGATCCACGGTCCACCACCGTTCCCGCCACGCTCCGGCGACGCCCTCACCCAGCGCACGAATGAAGTCGTCGGCGAAGTCGCTGAGCGAGGTCACGGCCATGCGTGCTTCGGGATGCGTGACCTGGTAGGTCCTCCCGGCGGCACCCAGGAGGGTGCGCCCCACGTCCTCGTCCTCCGCCGCGATGAAGAGCGGGTTGTACTGCGGCCGCTCCCTGCCCACCAGCTGGCAGGTGGCCTTCAGCACGATGCTGGGAAAGTCGGTCAGATCGTTGAGGATCTGCCCCCTGGCCAGCCGTGGGAAGCCCCGTTGCCGCTCGCGCACGGACGAGAGGAGTGACTCGGCTTCCTGGAGCCGGTCCGGATCCTTGAGGACGCCCGCCGCCGCTTCGGGCCACGGATTGCCCAGCTCGTCGAGTTCGTCCTCGATCTCGCGGAGGCGCGCCACGTCCCTTCGGAACCCCTCCGTGATCTCGGCCCACCCCTCGGGCTCGCCACCCTTGGTGTACGGCTCGAGTCGGAGCGCCGAAAACCCTTCGCGCTCGGCCATGTCGATGGCTTCGCGAAAGGCCCGTCGCCAAGGCTCTTCCTTGTCCTCGACGGCTTCGGACAGCGAGG
>CAYGKI010000236.1:4303-5437 GCA_964350235.1 uncultured Gemmatimonadaceae bacterium
AGGTGACCAGGTCGTCGAGAAAGGAGTCGAACTCCGGGTCGTGGGCCCCTTCCCCCGACGTCACCGACCCCATGAGGAGCTGCACCTCTTCGACCCTCACGCGCCGTTCCTCGAGTTCCTGGGTGGCGAGCACCTTGTTCAACCCGCCACCGAGCTCCCGCACGTTCCTGAACGGATGTCGGGCCAGAGCCTCGGCCACGCCGGGCTCGAGCTCCTGCCCCCGCTCCCCGGCCTTCTTCCGTATGATGGCCACCCGGGTCTCGTACTCCGGGACCCCGAGGTCCACGATGAGCCCCCCGGAGAACCGGGACAGCAACCGGGCATCCAGGCCGTTGATGTCCGCCGGCGGGCGATCCGACGCGAGCACGACCTGGCTTCCCGACGCGGACAGGGCGTCCAGGGTACGGAGGAGCATCTCCTGCGCCTCGGGCTGGCCCGTGAGGAACTGCACGTCGTCCAGCAGCAGGATGTCCAGCTCCTTGAAGAGCGACAGGCCGTCCTGCTCACCTCCTTCGATGGCGGACTCCAGGCGCTCCAGATACTTCTCCAGGGCCATGTACTCGAGCTTCCGCGACGGTCCGCTCTTCAGCGCCTGGTGGGCGATGGCCGTGAGGATATGCGTCTTCCCCAGCCCCGACGCCGAGTACATGAACAGCGGGTTGTAGCTCGTACCCGGGGAATCCGCCGCCCGCCGCGCAGCAGCACAGGCCAAGCGGTTCGCGGGTCCGACCACGAACGACTCGAACGTCAGCTTTGGATCGAAATCCGACATCGGGACGGGAGACTTGGAATAAGGCGCAGAATACTAAGTATCGGACCGTGAGATCGGGAAAAAAAGGGTATTCGGCCCGGGTCGACGCGGCTCAGGAGGGCAGGCCGCCACTGCCCACGGCGCGTGCGTGCGCCCACCGGACGGCGGCAGCCAGCTCCTGCGGCAGCTCCGCCCGGAAGCGCATCCGCTCCCCGGTGACGGGATGATCGAACCCCAGCGCGGCTGCATGGAGGAACTGCCTGGGCACTCTTCGTGCCAATGCGTCGGCCCAGGCCCTGGTTCCACCGCCCATCCCCCGCTCCCACCCTGCTCCGTACAGGGCGTCTCCCACCACCGGGTGCCCGATGTGACTGAGATGGACA
>CAYGKI010000237.1:0-5424 GCA_964350235.1 uncultured Gemmatimonadaceae bacterium
CGCCGTTGTAGACACGGGCCGGGCCCACGGAGGACGCTCGGCCGAGATGATCGTAGTGGGCGCCCACGACGACGTACTCCGCGTCCGGCACGCTGCCTGGCAGCACAGCCACCACGTTCCGGGCTTCGGTGCTGGCGGCCCGGACGTCCGTCACCATGGTCACCGTGTCTCCGCGCTCGGCGCCGGCTCTCAGCGCCCCGGCCGAGGCGTCCGACACCACCGCTACCGGAATGCCCAGTTGGTCGCCGGCGTCCCCGGCCACGTCCGGGACGGCGACCCCCGGGGGAAGCAGGGCGATGAGTCCCGCGGCGCCGCGCCCGGCGGCGACGCGCGCCTTGAACTCGGGGTCGCCGCGGAGCGACTGGCCCGTGGGACTGTCCGGATCACCCCACTCCACCACCGCCACGCGCCCGGTCAGATCCGCGGCGGTGGACCGGTCGTCCGCCCCCGGTCGCGAGATCCCGTGCCCGGCGTACACCAGCGGCGCGGTGACGCTGTCGCTGGCGGAAACCGCCAGCGGAGTCCACTCTCCGTCCTGAGCGAGCGCCGCGCCTCGCGGTCCCAGGAGCCGACCGGGTCCCAGCACGGTACCTGTTCGCACCGGGAAGCCATGGAAGTAGCTTCTGTCCGGCCCCCGGGCCTCCAGGCCGGCTTCGCGGAAGGCTTCGACGATGTAGACCGAGGCGCATCGCTCGCCGGCGGTGGCCACCTGGCGGCCGCCCAGGTCGTCGTCGGCCAGGTAGCGCACATGGGCCATGGCCCCCTCCAGGGGGAAGTCCTCGAACACCGCCGCCGGAAGCGGGCAGCGCTGGGCAGCGGCCGCCGAGGCGAAGGCCAAAAGGAGCAGGCCCGCCATGGCGGCGGGCCTGGTGGGTCGGAGCGCGGGCCCCACGAGGCTCGAACCAATCATGAACGACAAGGAGAGTCAGGGTGAGTCATCGGTTGATTGCTTGGACGTTGACCCTGGGCCTGGTGGCGGGATGTGGGGGCGGCGACACCGGCTCCCAGGACGCGGAGCCGGCCATGGATGCCGAGTCGGCCACGGGCTCCGAGGCGCTCAGCATGCCCGAGGAGCGGCGCTTCCGCAATCTCAGGCAGCTGACCTTCGGCGGGGAGAACGCCGAAGCCTACTGGGCTTTCGACGGATCGGCCCTCGTCTATCAGGCCAAGAAGCCCGGCATGCAGTGCGACCAGATCTTCATCATGGACATGGAGACCATGGAGTCGACGGAGGTCAGCACCGGTGAAGGGCGGACGACCTGTTCGTACTTCTATCCCGACGGCGAGACCATCCTCTACTCCTCGACGCACCACCACGATGCGTCGTGCCCGGCCGAGCCCGACATGTCCATGGGCTACGTGTGGCCCATCTACGACAGCTACGACATCTTCGTCGCCAACATCGACGGAACCGACGTCCGGCAGCTGACCGAGACCCCGGGCTACGACGCCGAGGCGACGATCTCTCCCGTGGGCGACCGGATCGTCTTCACCAGCGTCCGCGACGGCGACCTGGACCTCTACTCCATGAACCTGGACGGATCCGACGTCCGGCGTCTCACCGATCGGCTGGGCTACGACGGCGGAGCGTTCTTCTCCCCCGACGGTTCGCAGATCATCTGGCGGGCCCACTACCCGGAGGAGGGCAGTCCCGAGGCCGCCGACTACGTACGGCTGCTGGAGCAGGGGCTCATTCGGCCGGGGGAGCTGGACATCTGGGTCATGGATGCCGACGGATCCAACAAGCGGCAGGTCACCGATCTGGGCGGGGCGACCTTCGCGCCGTACTGGCATCCGTCCGGTGAGTGGATCCTGTTCAGCTCCAACCACGACGATCCCTCGGGTCGGGAGTTCGAGATCTACATGGTGAACCTCGACGGGACCGGTCTCGAGCAGATCACGCACTCCCAGGACTTCGACGGCTTCCCGGTGTTCAGCCCCGACGGGAGGCAGCTCGTGTTCGGATCGAACCGCAACAACGAGAATCCCACGGACACCAACCTGTTCCTGGCGGACTGGGTAGAGTCGCCTTGAGGAATGGGCGTGAGGGAGCCCAGGGGACCCGGAGTCGGGGCGCTTCGCTCGGACGCTGCGCGTCCAAGCCCTCCCCGGGTCCCCTGGGCTCACTCACGCCTCGGACCTCACTGCTCGGGGCGTAGGGCGCTTCGCTCGGACGCTGGGCGTCCAAGCCCTCCCCGGATCCTCCCGGCTCACTCAACCCTCGGACCTCACTGCTCGGGGCTTAGGGCGCTTCGCTCGGACGCTGCGCGTCCAAGCCCTCCCCGGGTCCCCTGGGCTCACTCACGCCTCGGACCTCACTGCTCGGGGCGTAGGGCGCTTCGCTCGGACGCTGGGCGTCCAAGCCCTCCCCCGGGTCCCCTGGGCTCACTCACGCCTCGGACCTCACTGCTCGGGGCTTAGGGGCGCCCGCGCGCTCTACTCGGTGAGGCGATCGAGGTGGAGCTCGGGGGCGACGTCGAGGAACTGGGTGAGAATCCGGTAGGTGAGGCCCCAGACGATCTCGTCGGCGATCTCGAAACAGGGGAAGGGGCGGATCCCGCCGGGGAGGGGAATCTCTATGGTGCCGCGGGTGGCGGGATCGCGGAGGCGGCTGAGGGGAACCCAGAACACCTGCTCGATCTCCCCGCTGGCCACAGCGGCGTCGACGTCGTGGGGAACGCCGAAGACGAAGGGGGAGATGGTGAGCTTGGGGAGCCGCGGGCTGGACGGGGCGACGATGTCCAGGCGCCCCAGGGACCGACCGCGGAGGTCCAGGTCCACGCCGGTCTCTTCCCGGGTCTCCCGTACGGCGGTGGTCTGGAGGTCGTCGTCGTCCTCGTCGCGGCGGCCGCCGGGTAGGGCCATGTGCCCGGACCACGGGTCACGTTCCGATTGTGCCCGCTTGATGAGGAGGAGCTCCAGGTCGGGCCGGGCGCGGAGGACGACGGCCACGGCAGCCTGCAGGTACGCTTCGTCCAGGAGCAGCGGGTCGTCCTCGTCGGACGCGTAGGAAGCCAGGGCTTCGCTGAGCACCCAGAAGCGCGGGTCGGTCTCGAGTGGTCCGTGCGGCAAGGCTAGACTCCTACCCGATCGGCGCCCCAGATGAGCTTGTGAAGCTGCAGCTGGAAGCGCACGGGGAGCCCGTCCGCCAGGATCCAGCCCGCCAGCTCCTCCAGGTCCACGCGTCCCCAAACCGGCGAGGCGAGGAGCGCGCGGAGTGAGCCTTCTCGTACCCTCTGGTCGAGGCCGTGCTCGGCGATGATGTCGCGCATCCACTCGTAGTCCGCACGGTCCGCCAGCACGAACTTCACCTCGTCGCGCTCGGTGAGGTGCGCCAGGTTCGCCCAGAGGTTCCGGTGGCTCTCGCCCGAGCCGGGGCACTTGAGGTCCATGATCTTGTGGACCCTCGGGTCCAGACCGGAGACGTCGAAGGCGCCCGACGTCTCGACCAGCACGGTGTAACCGCGCTCCAGGAGAAGGTCGGCCAGGTGGGTGGCGCCGGGGTGGGCCAGAGGCTCTCCGCCGGTGATCTCCACGAGCGTCGTCGGGTGCTCCGACACCTCCTCCAGGATGGCGTCGAACGTCCGGCGCTCACCTCCGTGAAACGCGTAGGCGGTATCGCACCACGTACAGCGGAGGGGGCATCCCGTGAGTCGGACGAACGTGCACGGCAGACCGGCCCAGGTGGACTCGCCCTGGATGGAGTAGAAGACCTCGGTAATGCGCAGGAAGTCAGTCATCGGCGACCTCGCCGGCGGCTGCGATGGCCCGCTCCAGTACGTCCTGGACCTGATGCAGGCTCATGGCGCGGAGCCCGCCCAGGGCGTCGTCCTCGGAGGCCCCTCCGCTGAGCGTGGGCGTCTCCCTGTGCCCGACGATGCCCACACCTGTTTCCGCCCAGCGGGGAAAGACGAGGTATCCGGCATAGGGCTCCCGGAGATCTCCCGTTCGCTCCACCTCCAGGGACACCGTGTACGGGTGTCCGTCGGACCCCTGGAAAGCCGGGGGACGATCGTGCTTGTCGAGGTAGCCTCCGAGCGTCGCGTCGTCCGCGAGGTCGCGCGGGTTCTCACCTTCCGAGGGGTGCGCGTGGCTCATGCGTACATGATCGCGTCGGGAGGCGCGAGGGTACAGGCCGGTCGCTGATCGACTAAACTTCCCTGGAACCATCCTCATCCAGCCAAAGGTTGTTTGCAGATGCCCGATACGATGCGCGCCGCCGTGTTTTCCGAGTTCGGCGGGCCCGAAGTGGTGGAGATCAGGGACGACGTGCCCAAGCCCGAGCCGGGGCCGGGTGAAGTCCGGATCAAGGTGGAGGCCGCCGCCATGAACCACCTGGACCTCTGGATCCGGCGAGGTCTCCCCATCGAGACGCCCATGCCGCACATCGGCGGGTCCGACATCGCCGGGACCGTGGATGCGTTGGGTTCCGGGGTGGAAGGCGTCCCCGAGGGCGTGCGGGTCGTCGTGGACCCGTCCATGGGCTACGACTGGTATGATCGTGAGGCATCCGACGAGGTTATCGAGCGGCCACCGTTTCAGATCATCGGAGAGCACACACAGGGTGGCTTCGCCGAGTACGCGGTGGTTCCGGCGGCCAACCTCCTGGAGATCCCAGACGGGTATCCGTCGCCACAGGCCGCGGCGGCGGGCCTGACGTTCGTCACCTCCTGGCGGGCCCTCATCACCCGCGGAGACCTCCGCCCTGGCGAGCGCGTGCTGATCACCGGCGCCTCCGGTGGCGTGGGCACCGCATCGGTGGCCATCGCGGTAGCGTCGGGGGCCCAGGTCTACGCCCTCACGAGCGGGCCGGAGAACGTGCGGCGGCTGGAGGCCATGGGCGCGCATCGGGTCTACGATCGCAACGAGGTGGACTTCGGCCGCGAGCTGTGGCGGGATACCGGCAAGCGAGGGGTCCATCTGGTATACGACACCGTGGGTGAGCGGATCTGGCCCCAGTGTCTCCGGTCGCTCTCCGTGGGGGGGCGTCTGGTGACCTCGGGGGCGACCACGGGATCCCACGGCGCCACGGAAATAAGACTCGTGTTCTGGAAACAGCTTTCTATTATGGGGAGCACCATGGGTACCCCGGCCGAGTTCCAGCGTGTCATGGGGATGGTCTTCGACGGATCCCTGGATCCGGTGATCCACGCCACCCTCCCTCTCGCCGAGGCACGGAGCGCCCACCAGATGCTGGAGGACGGCGGCGTCTTCGGCAAAGTCGTGCTCGAGCCATGGAGCTGAAGGAAGCCCAGGCGCGGGTGGATGCATGGATCTCCCAGTTCGAGGAGGGCTACTGGCCACCGCTCTCCAACCTGGCCCGGCTCATCGAGGAGGTGGGCGAGCTGGCCCGGGAGATGAACCACCGGTTCGGCCACAAGCCCAAGAAGCCCGACGAGCCGCCGCAGGATCTGGCGCTGGAGC
>CAYGKI010000238.1:0-5383 GCA_964350235.1 uncultured Gemmatimonadaceae bacterium
CAAGGTGGAGGCCGGCGCGGACTACGTCGTCACCCAATCGGTGTTCGACCCGGAGGCGCTGGAGCGATTCCTGGAGGCCGCCTCGCCTCCGGTCCCGGTCCTGGCGGGCATCTGGCCGCTGCTGGACCTGCGGAACGCCGAGCTCCTGGCCAACGAGATGCCCGGCGTGCGCGTCCCGGAAGCGGTGGTGGACCGCATGCGGAAGGCCCAGGAGCGCGGAACCGAGGCGGCTCTGGAGGAGGGGATCCGCATCGCCGTCGAGACGGTGGCGGCGATCCGGCCCCTCGTGCAGGGGTTCCACGTCAGCGCGCCCGAGCGTCGCGTGGACGTGGCGCTGCGGGTGATCCGCGAGGCGGGGCTGCGCGCCACGGCCTGAGGAGGGCGGTTTGGGGGGCGAGCCGTCGGCGCTCGCAAGGGAGCTGATCCACCGGCCGCCCCCTGTGGCGCAAACCCTGCGTTCGTGGTCCCACCAGCCGCCCCCAGGCGGATTTCTGCCACTTGAGGTGGTAGATCTGGCATGCCGCGGGATGCGGGCGCGCCGGATGTCAGATTCCCGCCGTATGTGGCGGAAGATCCGACGAGGACGGGCACCCGGCGGAAGGGCGGACGGATTTCTGCCACTCCTCGGCCGCCCTGGTGAGGTCACGCCACCTACCCCTCCGGCACCGGGTCGGCCACGCGCGGCCCTCCCCCGGGCATTCCGCCGGGGCTGCTAGACCCTCTCCAGCACCCCGTCCAGCACCCGAGCCACGCCGCGCGTGGGAAGGTTGCTCACGTAGATCTTGTCCGCGCCGACTTCCCTCAGGCCCCGAATGGTCCGGGCCAACACCTCGTCCGCGTCTGCACCGGCGTCGAACTCCCGAGTGATCTCCTCGGCGGGCACCGGGAAGAACTCGCCGAGAATGGAGAGTGTGCGGGGGTTGGCGCTCCGGTAGTAGAAGACGCCGAACACCACGGGAATCTCCAGGCCCCGCCGGTCCGCGGCCTCGAGGAAGCGCTCCACCACCGGCAGCGCGTGGTGGGACACGATCTGCCCCAGCGCGTAGTCGTTGGTCGCGTCCTCGGCCATCACGAAGTCGATCTGGCGATCCGGATCACTGTGGGGGTTCACCCAGCCACCCAACGCCAGCGAGGGGAGCCTGGTCCGGACGATCTCGCGAAGGTCTCGGCCGTGCGGCACGCACCGCGGCCGGCCGACACTCTTGTCCCCGCCCAGCACCGTGAGCGTCTCGAAGCCGTCGGATGAGGCCCGGGACGCGAACATCTTGCAGTAGTCCAGGGAATGCTTGCCGGTGAGGATGGGCACGATATGCCGCAGATCCACGCTCTCACCCACGTTCCCCCCCACATGCGCCAGGCTCTCCTCCTCCTCGGCCCCGACTGCGTTGTCCGTCAGGAAGACGAAGCGCCCGTCACGCGCCAGCCGTCCCAAGGCGTGGTGAAGGTCGATCCACTCCGAGATCCCCACCCCCGGATCGAGATCCGCCTTGGGTGGGCGCAGCTCCACGGAGACGAAGGGCTCGGGTCGGGCGAGCTCTTCGAGAAGCAGCGCGCGGGTGCCTGGGGTGGTGATGTTCATCCCTGAACAATAGGGATTCGCGCCCCTGGCTGTACCCCTCAGCCCTTACGCCGCGTGGCGCCGACCAAGGCCTCCACCTCGTCCGAGGCCGTCGGCAGGGCCTCGGTGAGATTCTCGCAACCGGCCTCCGTGACCAGGACGTCGTCCTCGATGCGGATCCCGATACCGGCGTACGCCGATCCCTCCGCCGGGCCGGTGGGAGCGAAATACAGGCCGGGCTCGATGGTCAGCACCATTCCCGGCTCGAGGACGCGGGAGGCTCCGTTCCGCGCATAGTCGCCGGGATCGTGCACGTCGAGCCCCAGCCAGTGCGAGGTCTGGTGGGGATAGAAGGCCTTGTAGGCCTCTTCGGCCATGAGCGTCGTCACGTCGCCGTCGAGGACCCCCAGGTCCACGAGCCCCTCCAGGAGGACCCGGACGGCGGCCTCGTGCACCTGAGCCGCGGTATGCCCCGGGCGCACCGCGTCCACCGCCGCCGCCCGAGCAGCGTCCACCAGATCGTAGATGCGGCGTTGCGCGTCGGAGAATCGCCCCGAGACCGGGTAGGTTCGGGTGATGTCGCCGTTGTAGAGGCCCAGCTCGGCGCCCGCGTCCACCAGCACCAGGACCCCGTCGTCCATCCGCGCATGGTTGGCCCGGTAGTGGAGAACGCATGCGTTGGCGCCGGACCCGACGATGGTGCCGAACCCCGGGCTTCCTCCACCGCGGCGGAACGCGGCTTCGAGCTCGGCCTGCGCCATCCACTCGCCCACCCCCGGACCGATGGCGGCGGCAACGGCGCGATGACCCTCCATGGTGAGCCGAGCCGCGGCGCGGAGCCGTTCCACCTCGTGGGCGTCCTTTCGAAGCCGGAGCTCGTCCAGGATCTGGCCGGGATCCGTGATGCCTCGGGGACCGGTACCCTTGCGGGCGCCTCGAGCGCGGGCCCGGGAGAGCGCCTCACGGACGAGCCGGTCGGTCTCCGGACCCGCCCCCAGCCGGTAATGGATCCGGTCTCCCCCATCGAGGATTCCCGGCAGGTGCCGCTCCAGCTCCTCCAGGGGATGGCATGCATCGGGCGCGAACCGTTCCTCGGCCTCCTCCGGTCCCATGCGTGGCCCGCCCCAGAGCTCGGCGTCGGGGTCTCGCCGGGGAACGAAGAGGGTCCACGACGGCGTCTCGCCACCGGAGAAGACGGCGATGCCGTTCGGCTCGTCGTATCCGGTGAGATAGAAGAGCTCGCTGTCCGCCCGGTACGGAAGATCCGTGTCTCTGGTCGAATACAGCACCGGAGCGGCGGGAAGCAGCATCACCCCGTCGCCCAGGCGCTCCCAGGCAGCCGCGCGGCGTGCGCGCAGCCTCTCCGCCGGCGTCTCCATCACGTGTCTCGGATCCATGCGGGGAATGGTAGCCCTCGGAGGGGAGCCACGTCACCCCGGCCCCGGTGCACCACGGGGCGCGGCAGGAAGACGAGAGGCGGTGTCTGCGATATCTTCTAGCGCGACCCACCTGGCGGGCAGCGGCCCGAAAGGACCGAGGAACACACGAGGGATGCTCCATATGCCGAACTCCAGTGCGCGGCGAGCGCGGAAGATCGCCCTCCGATTCCTGGGACGGGACGCCCCTGCTCGAGCCCGTGCCGGCCTCGCCGGCGCCTTGATGGCGCTGGCATTGGGTGCCGAAGGCGCGGCGGCCTGGCAGGACCCCGACCCACAGCAGCCCGACTCGGTGGTCGAGCTCGCCCCGGTGCTGGTCCGGGTCCTCGGCAGCGCCATCGGTACCGGTGGCGCCCAGTCCGTCACGGTGGCCGAGGGCGCCGAGCTGACCCGGGGGTCGGGCGGGGCCTTCCTCGACAATGCCCTGCGGGCCATTCCGGGCGTACAGATCCAGAACCGCTTCAACTTCGCGGTAGGCGAGCGACTGGCCATCCGGGGCTTCGGTGCCCGGGCCCAGTTCGGCATCCGTGGCGTGCGCGCCCTCGTGGACGGCATCCCGGCCACGCTCCCCGACGGCCAGTCCACCCTGGACCACCTGGACCTGTCGAGCCTCGGGCGCGTCGAGGTCCTCCGCGGCCCCAACGCCACGCTCTACGGGAACGCGGCGGGCGGCGTCCTCCACTTCCGCACTCTGGAGCCCGCGGCCCAGGGGAAGGTCACCCGATTCGGTACCACCGTGGGAAGCCACGGCCTGGTCAACGCCCAGGGCAGCACCACGGGGTCCGTGGGAGACGCGGGGTACCGATTCGGCTTCAACCACTTGGAGTACGACGGTTTCCGCGAGAACCCCCGTGCCTCGGACGGATCCACGTACGGGGGGGCCACCCGCTCCGTCGTGAACGGCATCTTCACGTTCCCCCTGGCCTCGGGCACCCTGAGCTTGGTGGCCAACGGGGCGGACCTGGACGCGGAGAATCCAGGGTCGCTCCCCGCCGACATGCTGGACGACGAGGGTCGACCGGCCTGGGGCTTCAACGTGCTCAGTGGGACCGGGAAGGAGCTGAGGCAGGGTCAACTGGGCGTCACCTGGTCCTCCGGGTCGGGTGCGCAGCTTACCGAGGTGGCGGTCTGGGGCATTCGTCGTGACCTGACCAACCCCATCCCCGGGACCGTGGTGGGCGTCGATCGCTGGGCCGGCGGCGCCCGCGCGCTGTTCAACCGCCCCGTGGCCCTGGATGTCGGGACGCTCTCGCTGGGCATCGGTGGGGAGCTCGAGCTCCAGAGGGACGACAGGTCCAACTGGACCAACGAGAGCGGAGAGAAGGGGGACCTGACTCTGTCCCAGCGCGAGAACGTCCGGGGGACGGGCCTCTTCGGCCAGGCCCGACTCGACCTGGTCCAGGGGGTCTCTCTCATCGGGGGACTTCGCTACGACCGGATCCGGTTCCGGGCGGAGGACCGGTACTTCGAGGCGGGTGATCCCGACGACTCGGGCTCCCGCACCATGAGCGCCTTCAGCCCCTCCGCCGGAGCCGTCTTCGACGCCGGTGCCGGGATCGAGCTGTTCGGATCGGTGGCGCGCTCGTTCGAGTCGCCGACGACCACCGAGCTGGTGAATCGTCCTACCGGGGCGGGTGAATTCAACCCGGCCCTCGACCCCGAGCCGGGCACCACCTACGCAGGGGGCCTGCGGTCCCGACCGGCTTCCTGCGCCGCCGAGGCCACGCTCTTCCGCCCCGCACTGGAGGGGGAGCTCATTCCTTTCGAGGTCCCCAGCGATCCCGGCCGTCAGTACTTCCGCAACGCGGGCGCGTCCCACCACTCGGGCCTGGAGATGGTCGCCGAAGCCCGAGTGGCGCCAGGGGCGGACGTCCGTGTGGCGTACACCTATGTGAACGCACGTTTCGACGACTACGTGACGGACACCGACGACTTCTCGGGAAACCGGGTCCCGGGGCTCGCGCCGCACCGCCTGGACGCGCTCGCCTCCTACACGCGGGGGGCGGGCTACGTGGATCTCCACGGGCTCTACCAGGACGCGGTGCCCACCAACGACGGAGGCGAGACGTTCACGGACGCCTACTTCATCGCGGATGTGCGCCTGGGCATGGAAGGGCTCGGCAGCGGATCGGCCCGCATCTCCCCCTACGCGGCGGTGGAGAACCTGTTCGACCGGCGCTACACGAGCTCGGTGGCGGTCAACGCGTTCGGCAACCGATACTTCGAGCCCGGCCCGGGACGCACGTTCCGGGTGGGGGTGGACCTCACGTGGGGAGGATGAGCGGGATGACGAGGGCAGCCCTTCGCGCCCTGGCCCTGGTGATGCTGGCGGCCGTGGCCCACACCGCGTCGGCAGCGGCGCAAGGGTCGGACGCCGGATCCGGATGGA
>CAYGKI010000239.1:0-1776 GCA_964350235.1 uncultured Gemmatimonadaceae bacterium
CGGCGAAGGCCGCTTCCTTCTCGTCGTAGTGATGCGGCGCGTGGTCCGTCGCGATGGTGTCCAGCGTACCGTCCGCCAGGCCGGCCCTGACCGCGTCCACGTCTTCCTGGGTCCTCAGGGGCGGGTTCATCTTGGCCTCGGTACGGTAGCCCTCCACGGCCTCGTGAGTGAGCACCAGGTGATGGGGTGTGGCTTCCGCGGTGACGTGGACCCCCCGGGCCTTGGCCTGGCGGATGGACTCCACGCCGAAGCGCGTCGACACGTGCTGCAGGTGGATGTGTCCTTCCCACCCAGACCCAGACGGGTGGAGATGATGCCTTCGTTCATGTGGCCGTCCCGGGAGAGGCCGATGTCCTCCGGATGGTCCGCCACGGGAATCCCGAAGCCCCGTGCGTACTCCAGGGCCAGTCGCATGAGCCCCGAGTCCATCACCGGGCTTCCGTCGTCGGTGATGGCCACGGCTCCGGCCTCGATCATCTCACCCACCAGGGCGAGCCGCTCCCCCGCCCTTCCCACGGAGATGCACCCCACGGGATACACCCGCGCCTTGCCGGCCTTCCGTCCCTGAGCCAGCACGAACCCGACGCCGGCCGGGTCGTCGATGGGCGGGTCGGTGTTGGGCATGGCGCACACGGCCGTGAAGCCACCGGCGGCGGCGGACGCCGCGCCCGTGGCGATGGTCTCCTTGTGCTCCTCGCCGGGCTCGCGCAGATGCACGTGCACGTCGATGAGCCCGGGGGTCACCACCATGCCGGCGCAATCCACGATGTCCGCGTCCTCGGGCGCCGCGGAACCGCCGATCTCGGCCACGGCACCGTCCACCAGGAGCACGTCGGCGACCCTGTCCAGCTTCTGGCTGGGGTCCACCACGCGGCCACCCTTCAGAAGGGTCTTCTCACTCAAGATTCGGCTCCCTGTTTGGCGGACTCCGCCTTCTCCGGGCGGCCACCCGCCAGGAGGTAGAGGACGGCCATCCGGACGGCCACCCCGTTGGTGACCTGATTGAGGATCACGGAATGCGGCCCGTCGGCGACGTCGGAGTCGATCTCCACGCCACGGTTCATGGGGCCGGGGTGCAGGATCAGCACGTCGCGCTTCGCCGCCTCGAGGCGGGCGCTGGAGACGCCCCAGATCCGGTTGTATTCACGTAGGCTGGGCACGTAGCCGCCCTTCATCCGCTCGAGCTGAAGGCGCAGGACGTTGAGCACGTCGGCCCACTCGATGGCCTCCTCCACCCTGGTGATGACGCGCACGCCGAGCTCTTCCGGCGCCACGGGCATGAGGGTGGGGGGGCCGCACACGGCGACTTCGGCCCCCAGCTTCTGCAGGCCGTAGATGTTGGACCGAGCGACGCGGGAGTGGAGGATGTCGCCCACGATGCAGACCTTCAGCCCCTCGATGCGGCCCAGGCGGTCCCGGATGGTGAGCAGGTCCAGGAGCGCCTGGGTGGGGTGCTCGTGTCGGCCGTCGCCGGCGTTGACCACGTTGGACGGGATGCGGTCGGCGAGGAAGCGGGCGGCCCCGGACGCGGCGTGGCGCATGACCACCATGTCGATGCGCATGGCCTCCAGGTTCCTGGCGGTGTCGACCAGGGTCTCGCCCTTGGTCACGGAGGATCCCGTCTCCGAGATGTTCACCGTATCGGCGCTCAGGCGCTTCTCGGCGAACTCGAACGAGATCCGGGTGCGCGTCGACGCCTCGAAGAAGAGGTTGACGATGGTTTTGCCGCGCAGCACGGGGACCTTCTTGATCCGGCGCTCCGAGATCTCCTTGACC
>CAYGKI010000239.1:1786-5329 GCA_964350235.1 uncultured Gemmatimonadaceae bacterium
GGTGTCGAGGATCCCCAGGATGTCCTCCCGGGACAGGTCCTCGAGGCCGATGAGATCCTTGCCCAGGTTCACGGTGGGGCCGCTGCTCATGGCCCGGACCCCTCGGGATCGAGGAGATCGACACCGACTCCTCCATCCACTTCCGGGACGCGGACCTCGACGCGTTGGTGGGGCCGGACCTCGAAGCGCCGTCCCACCACGTCGGGCTGAATGGGCAGCTCCCGCCCTCCTCGGTCCACCAGGACGCAAAGAAGGACCCGGCGGGGCCGCCCCCAGTCGTTGAGCTCGTTCAGCGCCGCGCGAACCGTTCGGCCGGTATAGGCGACGTCGTCGACGATGACCACCGTCCGGTCGTCGATGCCGTCGGGCGGAAGCTCCGACCCGCCCACCACCGGCCGGGGCCCGATCTCCGCGAGGTCGTCGCGGTAGAGGGTGATGTCGATGGAGCCTCCGGGCGGGCGGGTGCCCTCGGCGGCCTGGATCTCGTCCGCGATCCAGGCGGCGATGTCGGTGCCGCGCCTGTGGATGCCCATGAGCACGAGGCCGTCCGTGCCTCCATTCCGCTCCACGATCTCGCGGGCCATGCGCGCCACCGCCCGGCGCACGTCGGCCTCCTTCATGAGATGGATCCGCTTTTCGTCGGGCATGGGCTCCGTAATTGGAGGTGGCTCGGAAGCGGCGGAAAGTTCGGGCCTCCGTGGCACCGGGTCAACGCGGCGGCCTTGTACCGGTGCACCCCGCGCCCCATGATTCCGCGAAATCACGCCCCCACTCGGGCGCCGCGCTCCTCGCCACCGACACTCCCATGCGTCTGCCCCGGCCGAGCTCGCTCCTCATCCCGCTCCTCCTGACGCTCGTCTCGCCGGCGACCCGGCTCACCGGCCAGGACGTCACCGACGCCCCCGGCGTGATTCTGGGCGGCGTGCCGTTTTCGGTCACCGTGGATGGCGCAGACAGCTCGCCGTACGAGGTCCGGACCAGGACGGGCACCCTGATCTCCGCGGGCACGTTGGACGGAGAGACCGTCATCGAGGACCTGGTGGTGCGCTCGGCGTCGGATCTGCCGCTCACGGTGTCGGTGGGACAGGCGACCCTGGACGTGGACCCGGTACTGACACCGGCCTGGTTCTCCCTGGTCCCCCCTCTCGTCGCCATCGTCCTGGCGCTCCTCTTCCGGGAAGCCGTTGCCGCCCTCTTCGTCGGGGTGTGGATCGGGGCATGGGCCATCGCCGGGTGGAATCCGCTCTCGGGCCTCTGGCGGGTCATCGACCAGTTCGTGGTACCGACGCTGGGCGATCTGGACGGCGGGCACCCCCAGATCGTGGTCTTCTCCCTGCTGCTCGGTGGCATGGTGGGGATCATCTCAAGGAACGGAGGCACCCAGGGCATCGTGGACGCCGCCACGCCGTTCGCCCGGACCCGGAGGCGGGGGAAGATCGCCACCTGGCTCGCCGGCATGGCCATCTTCTTCGACGACTACGCCAACACCCTCATCGTGGGCAACACCATGAGGGCCATCACGGATCGGCTGAAGATCAGCAGGGAGAAGCTCGCCTACCTGGTCGACTCCACGGCCGCGCCGCTGGCGGCCCTGGTGCCGCTGTCCACGTGGGTGGGGTACGAGATCAGCCTCATCGCCGACGGCCTCCGCATCGCCGCCGAGCAGAACCCGGCCATGGCGGACGCGCTGCTGGCCGCCAATCCCTTCACCGGCTTCATCGAGACCATCCCGTACCGGTTCTCCCCGCTGCTGGCCCTCTACTTCGCCGCGCTCACCGCGTTTTCCCGCCTGGACTTCGGACCCATGGCCTCGGCCGAGGCCCGAGCCGCGTCCGGCGGCGGCCTCTACCGCCCCGGGGCCCAGCTCGCCGCGGCCACGGAGTCGGAGAACATGGAGACCAAGCCCGGCGTGGAGCCCAGGTGGTGGAACGCCGCCGTCCCGGTGCTCACGGTGATCCTGGTCGTCCTCTTCGGGCTCTACGCCACCGGGCGGGCCAGCGCGGGGCCCGACGCACCCCTGAGCGTGGTGTTCGGAGACGCCGACCCCTTCGCCACGCTGCTCTGGGGCTCGCTGGCCGGTTGCGTCGTGGCCATCGCCATGTCGGCGGCCCAGCGCATCCTCACCGTGGGCGAGGGCGTCGATGCCCTGGTGGGCGGCATGCGCGCCATGATGGTCGCCATGATCATCCTGGTCCTGGCGTGGTCCCTGGGGATGGTCACCGAAGAGCTGAACACGTCACAGTACCTGGCTCAGCTCCTCAACGACCGCCTCGCCCTGGAGCTCGTCCCCGTCGTCGTGTTCGTCACCGCGGCGGCCATGTCCTTCGCCACGGGCACCTCCTGGGGCACCATGGCCATCCTGCTGCCGCTGGTCATCCCCCTCACCGTCACCCTGGGCGGATACGAGACCGGATTCGGCGAGTCGGCGGACTACTCCATCCTCCTGGGCTCCATCAGCTCGGTGCTGGCCGGCGCCATCTTCGGCGACCACTGCTCCCCCATCTCGGACACCACGGTGCTTTCCTCCATGGCGTCGGGCTGCGATCACATCGACCACGTGCGCACGCAGCTTCCCTACGCGCTGCTCGTGGGCGTGGTGGGGATGTTCCTGGGCGACATCGGAACGGCGTACGGCCTCCCCATCTGGGTGGCGCTGCTGGGAGGCGTGGTCGTGCTGTGGGCCGTCCTCAGGCTCGCCGGGAGCCGGGTGGAGGACGAGGTCTCCACCTGATCCTTGACGGTTTCAGGGCCCCTGGAACCGTGCCCGCCCCACCCTCTGGAGGAACGGGTCGTCGTCGGTGCCGGGGGCCTCGTTGGCCGCCCAATCGTAGGAGAACAGCACGATTCCACCGGCGTCGTTGGCCCGGGCCAGGTCGATCTTCTCCAAGGTCCCGTCCAGGCCGTTGAGGTAGGCGCCCACGCCGGCCCAGGCCCGCTCCCGGGCACCGGCGGCGCGACGCACCTCCGCGATCTGCTGGTCGAAGCGCCCGTTGTCCGGCGTGTACGCCATGGGCACGGCCACGTCCAGGACGCCTTCGGCGAGCCATGACCGCCAGTCCTGGAATCGATGGGCGTAGGCGTCCTCGGCGTCTGCGATGACGGCCGCCGAGATCACCACCTCCGGACGACGAGCCTTCACCGCGTGATAGATCCGACGGACCAGCCCGGTGATCTGCGCACGCCTGAAGTCGTCCCACGCTCCGGGTCGGGCTTCCACGAAGGCCAGCGCCTCCCTCGCCGTGGCGAACCGCGCTCACCCAGACCCGGAAGCGCTCCATCGCGCCGCGGGAGTAGTCGAAGTCCGAGGAGGGAAAGCGGATGTAGTCGAAGTGGATGCCGTCCAGATCGTAGCGATCCAGCAGATCCATCCACACGTCGTGGACCCTCGCCTGGACCTCTGGGTGGGACGCGCTCGTGTAGACGCCTTCCACGGTGGCACGGTTGGCGTCGGCGTAGCGGCGGAGGGCGTCGAAGTAGCCCGGATCCTCCGGCACCAGCGTGAAGAGCTCCTCAGCCAGCGCGCGAGGCACGCCCAGCCAGTCG
>CAYGKI010000240.1:0-274 GCA_964350235.1 uncultured Gemmatimonadaceae bacterium
CCAAGGGCGAGGTCGTGGAAGAGCGCCGGGGCCGGACCTACTCCACCGGCTCCTGATACAGCGAGCGAGGGATAGAAGATGCTAGCGCCGAAGAGGGTAAAGCACAGGAAGACCCACAAGGGTCGCATGCGGGGCGCCGCCCAGCGAGGCAACAAGGTCTCGTTCGGCGAGTACGGCCTGCAGGCCCTTGAGCCGACCTGGATCACCAATCGCCAGATCGAGTCCGCTCGTGTGGCCATGACCCGTCACATCAAGCGTGGCGGTAAGGTCTGGA
>CAYGKI010000240.1:284-5253 GCA_964350235.1 uncultured Gemmatimonadaceae bacterium
GTCCAAGCCCGCCGAGACGCGGATGGGTAAGGGTAAGGGGAACCCGGAGTCGTGGGTGGCCGTGGTGAAGCCGGGCCGGATCATGTTCGAGCTCGAGGGCGTGTCGGAGGAGGTGGCCAAGCGGGCCATGGAGCTCGCCGCCGCCAAGCTCCCCATCAAGTGCAAGTTCGTCGTTCGCGACCAGCAGCTCTAACCGCGTCGGAGTCGAAGAGATGAAGGCTGAGGAAATTCGGGACTGGGAAGACACCGAGATCCACGCGCGGTTGAGGGAGCTCAAGGAAGAGCAGTTCAAGCTGCGGTTCCAGGGCTCCATGATGGAGATCGAGAACTCCGGCCTGTTCGGACAGATCCGGCGCGACATCGCGCGCCTGAAGACAGTGCTTCGCGAGCGCGAGCTCGCCCAGAAGGTTGACTGAAGAAGACATGAGCGAGAACCAGAGCGAGCAGGTGACGGCCCCGGAGCGCAGCTCCCGGAAGGTCCGGACCGGCGTGGTGGTCAGCGACAAGACCGACAAGACCGTGACCGTCGTCGTGGAGCGGCAGTTCCCGCACCCGCTGTACGGCAAGGGCGTGAAGCGGACCAAGAAGTACCACGCGCACGACGAGAACAACGAGTACCAGGTCGGGGACATCGTGCGGATCATCGAGACCCGCCCGCTGTCCAAGACCAAGCACTGGCGTGTGGTCGAGCTCATCGAGCGCCCGGCCTGAGTCCAGCTACGCAAACGACGCGATAGATAGAGAGAGAACGAGATGATCCAGCAGGAGTCGATCCTCAGGATCGCCGACAACACGGGCGCTTTCCCTGCACGCCGCATCAGCGAGCTGCGCGGCTCCCGGCAGGGCCACGCCGGCGTGGGTGACGTCATCGTCGCCACCGTGAAGGACGCGATCCCGAACGCCGGGATCAAGAAGGGTGAGGTGGTGAAGGCCGTCATCGTCCGCACCTCCAAGGAGACCCGGCGGCGGGACGGCACGTACATCCGCTTCGACGACAACGCCGCGGTCATCATCAACCCGCAGGGTGAGCCCCGTGGAACCCGTATCTTCGGGCCCGTGGCGCGCGAGCTCCGGGAGAAGAGGTACATGAAGATCGTTTCCCTAGCGCCCGAGGTGCTTTGAGATGGGTGCTCCGAAATACCAGATCATGAAGGGCGACCGGGTCCGGGTGATTCGCGGGAACTACCGCGACCTCGAGGGCACGGTGCTCGAAGTCCTGCGCGAAGAAGGGCGCGTGCGGGTGGAAGGCGTGAACCAGAGGAAGCGCCATACCCGCCCGAGCCAGCAGGACCCCGACGGTGGCATCATCACCTTCGAGGCGCCTATCCACATCTCGAACGTGATGCTCATCGATCCGGCCGGCGACACGGCCAGCCGGGTGAGGATCCAGGTCGAGGAAGACGGAACCAAGGAGCGGATCGCCGTGAAGACCGGCAATCCCGTTCCCCGGCCTCAGTAAGACATCATGAAGCCCAGACTGCAGACACACTACGAGAATCACGTGCGGCCGGCCCTCACCGAGGAGTTCGGCTTCGAGAACGTGCATCAGGTCCCGAGCCTCCAGAAGATCGTCGTCAACGTCGGCGTCGGTGAGGCGGCCAAGGACCAGAAGCTGCTCGACGCCGTGGTGGAGGAGATCGGGATCATCACCGGCCAGAAGCCGGTGGTGAACCGGGCCCGCCAGTCCATCTCCAACTTCGGGCTGCGTGAGGGAATGCCGGTGGGTGTTTCCGTCACGCTGCGCCGGGCGCAGATGTGGTTCTTCCTGGACCGCCTCATCAGCACGGCCATCCCGCGGATCCGTGACTTCCGCGGCCTCAACACCCGCTCGTTCGACGGGCGTGGGAATTACACCCTCGGTGTGAAGGAGCAGATCATCTTCCCCGAGATCACGTTCGACGACGTGAGAAAGATCCACGGCATGGACATCACGTTCGTGACTTCGACGGACAGAGACGATGAAGGGTTCGCCCTGCTGAAGCAGCTGGGCTTCCCCTTCCGCGGCGAGGTCCCGGTCCAGATCACCGCAGCCGCGTCCTGAGAGAGCAAAGAGAGCAACCGGAATGGCCAGAAAGGCGCTAGTCGAGAAGTCCAAGCGCAAGCCGAAGTTCGGCGTGCGTCACCGCAACCGCTGCCAGCGGTGCGGCCGACCCCGTGCGTTCATGAGGAAGTTCGGGATCTGCCGTATCTGTTTCCGTGAGATGTCGCTCAAGGGCGAGATCCCGGGCGTCCGTAAGTCGAGCTGGTAGGGGAGAACCGGAACCATGATGACTGACCCCATCGCGGATATGCTCACCCGCATCCGCAACGCCGCCCAGGCGGCTCACAAGTGGGTGGACATGCCCGTGTCCAACACCAAGGTCGAGATCGCTCGACTGCTTCAGGAGAGCCACTTCGTGCACTCGTACAAGGTGCTCGAGGACGGTCGCTTCGGCGTCCTGCGCGTCTACCTGAAGTACCACGACGGCAAGCCCGTCATCCGGCATCTGGAGCGCGTATCGCGCCCCGGACGACGCCGGTTCGTGGGCGCGGACGACATTCCGCGCGTCCGGAACGGTCTCGGCATGGCCATCCTGTCCACGTCGGCCGGCATGCTCTCGGACCGCAACGCCCGTGATCAGGGCGTCGGCGGCGAGCTCATGGCGCTGGTCTGGTAGGGAGCGGAGAGAACGATGTCGCGTATTGGAAGAATGCCGGTGGAGACGCCCAAGGGCGTCGACGCCAAGATCGACGGCCAGCGTCTGAGCGTGAAGGGGCCCAAGGGTTCCCTGGATCTCGACGTCCATCCGGAGATGACGGTGGTGGTGGACGACGGTGTGATCCGGGTTGAGCGTCCGTCGGACGCCAAGAACCACCGGGCGCTCCACGGTCTCACCCGGTCGCTGGTCCAGAACATGGTCACCGGCGTGACGGACGGGTTCAGCAAGACCCTCGAGATCGTGGGCGTGGGGTACCGGGCGGACGCCAAGGGGAAGTCCATCACCCTCAACGTCGGCTACAGCCACCCCATCGAGTATCAGCCCGCCGAGGGCGTCGAGTTGGCTTGCCCGAACCAGACCACCGTGGTGGTCAGTGGGATCGACAAGCAGAAGGTGGGGCAGGCCGCCGCGGAGATCCGTGGCTTCCGCCCGCCCGAGCCCTACAAGGGCAAGGGCATCCGCTACCAGGGCGAGCACGTCCGCCGCAAGGCCGGTAAGACGGCAGGGTCTTAAGACATGATCAAGCAGAGCAAGCTGAAGAAGAGTCGCTTCCTGCAGCGGAGGCGCCGTCACCACCGGGTTCGGAACAAGGTGGTGGGCACGGCCGAGCGGCCGCGCCTCGTGGTCTTCCGCTCCCTCAAGCACATCGAGGGCCAGCTGGTGGACGACGACACCGGTCAGACGCTCACCGGGCTGTCCTCCACGAGCAGCGACCTGCGCGGGTTCGAGGCCGAGGGTCCGAACCGTCGCACGGAGAAGGCGTTCGCGGCAGGGAAGCTCCTGGCGGAGCGCGCCAAGGCGAATGGAATCGAGTCGGTCGTCTTCGACCGCGGTGGATACAAGTACCACGGCAGGGTGAAAGCCTTCGCCGAGGGTGCGCGTGAGGGAGGGCTCAACTTCTGATGGCTAGAGAAAGCAAGAAAAAGGGTGGGCGTCCCCGCGAGAGCGAGCTCGTCGAGAACGTCATTTTCATCAACCGCGTGGCCAAGGTGGTCAAGGGCGGGCGGCGCTTCTCGTTCTCCGCGCTGGTGGCCGTAGGCGACCAGAAGGGGAACGTGGGCGTGTACCTGGCCAAGGCCAACGAGGTGGCCGAGGCCATCCGCAAGGCGTTCGATCACGCCAAGCGGAACATGGTCAAGGTGCCCCTCAAGGACGGGACCATTCCCCACGACATCGTGGGACACCTGGGTGCCGGCCGCGTGCTCATGAGGCCCGCGGCGCCGGGTACCGGCGTCATCGCGGGCGGTCCGGTCCGCGCGGTCCTCGAGGCCGCCGGATACACGGACGTGCTCACCAAGTGCCTGGGGACCAACAACCCCATCAACGTCGTGCGGGCCACCATGAACGGGCTCACCGAGCTGGTGACGGCCGAGCAGGCCGCCGCCGAGCGTGGCATCCCCGTTGAGGCCCTGGGAGTCCATGACCATGGCTGAGAAGGCCAAGAAGCTTCGCATCACGCAGGTCCGTAGTGGGATCGGGCGGCAGGAAAAGCACCGCCGCACGCTCCGCGCGCTGGGGATCAAGCGTCACCAACAGAGCGTCGTCCAGGAGGACACACCGGCCATCCGGGGCATGATCAATCAGATCAGCTTCATGGTGGATGTCGAGGAAGTGGACTGAACATGACTGAGCTACACGAACTCTCCCCCACCCAGGGCTCCCACCGCGACCGCAAGCGCGTCGGGCGGGGCCCCGGGTCCGGGAACGGAAAGACGGCGGGCCGCGGCCAGAAGGGTCAGAAGTCCCGTTCGGGCGGAAACGTCCACCCGCGCCGGGAGGGTGGCCAGATGCCGCTCATCCGGAGGATTCCGAAGCGCGGATTCACGAATCCGAACCGCGTGTCCTACCAGGCGGTGAACGTGCGTGACCTGGCCCGCTTCGACGCCGAGGTCGGTCCCGAGGCTCTGTCCGACGCCGGCTTGGTGGGCTCCGCCAAGCAGCCCGTGAAGGTTCTGGGCACCGGCGAGATCGAGAAGGCGCTGACCGTGACGGCCCACGCCTTCAGCGCGTCCGCGCGCCGGAAGATCGAGGCGGCCGGTGGAACGGTGCACGTCATCGGGGCGGAAGCGGCAGAGGCCGCCGAGCCCGTCGAGGCGCAGCCCGCCGCCGAAGCGGAAGCGTCCGACGAAGAATCCGAGAGCTGAGCAGCCTGCCAAGCAAGCCAGGAACGACCTGACCCATGGCGAACAACCCCGTCGCGAACCTGTTCCGGGTCCCGGAGCTCAAGGAGAAGATTCTCTTCACCTTGTTCATCCTCCTCATCTACCGGA
>CAYGKI010000241.1:0-4830 GCA_964350235.1 uncultured Gemmatimonadaceae bacterium
TCTGCGGGCCCCCGAAGACCGCGATCCCCGCGGCTTCATTCTCACGGCCGACCAGCCCGACTTTCCGAGGGTGCAGAAGTTCGTCGACGTGTTGAAGATGAACGGGGTGGAGGTGCACCGGGCTACCGCCGACTTCGCGGTGGCGGGCACGGCGTACCCGGCGGGATCGATCGTGGTGCGGGCCGATCAGGCCTTCCGGCCGCAGGTGCTCGACATGTTCGAGCCCCAGCAGCATCCGAACGACTTCGCCTTTCCCGGCGCGCCTCCGACGGCCCCCTACGACAACGCGGGCTGGACGGTCGCGCTCCAGATGGGGGTCGAGTTCGACCGTATTCTCGACGATTTCGATGGGCCCTTCCAGCTCATCGATGGGTTCCGCATGGATCGCGTCGCGGCGGGAATCGACGGTCCGGCCTCGGGGGCCACGGGGTTCGTGGTCGACCACCGGGCGACCGACGCCTTCGTTCTGGTCAACCGTGCGCTGGCCGAGGGGGGTGACGTCTACTGGCTGACCGACGCCGTGTCGATCGGCGGGACCGACTATCCGGAGGGAGCCTTCTACTTCGATGGCGAGGGCCTGCGCAACCTGCTTGCGACCGGCGCTCGGGACACCGGAGTGGGTGTGCTGGCCGTGGCCTCACGGCCCGAGGCCTCGGCCATGAAGCTGCAGACGCCGAGGATCGGTCTCTGGGATCAGTATGGTGGCTCGATGCCGTCGGGGTGGACGCGCTTCGTGCTCGAGCAGTTCGAATTCGGCTACGAGGTGGTCTATCCGTCCGACCTCGAAGCCGGCGACCTGCGGGATCGTTTCGACGTGCTCGTCTTCCCGGATGGCGCGATTCCCAGCGGCGGCCAGGGTGGGCGTCGCGGGGGCATGCCCGACGAGATGCTCGCCACGCTTCCCGAGGAACTACGCGATCGGGTTGGGTCGGTGAGCGTGGAGACCACGGTGCCCGCCATTCTCGCGTTCATCGAGGCCGGTGGCACCGCGATCACGGTCGGCAGCTCGACCGCTCTCGGCATGCATGCGGGACTGCCGATCGCCGACTACCTGGTCGACGAGAACGGCGAACATCTCTCGTCGGAGCAGTACTACACGCCCGGCTCGGTCCACCAGGTGAAGGTCGAAGGGGGATCGCCCGTCACGGCGGGTCTGGGCGACCGCGTCAACATTCTCCACTCGCACAGCCCCGTCTTCCGGGTCGACGCGAACGCCACGAACGTGCGCGTGCTCGCCCGCTACGACTCCGACCAGCCCCTCCTGAGCGGGTGGGCCTGGGGGCAGGAGAACCTCGAGGGAGGGGCGTCGATGCTCGAGGCCGACCTCGGGCAGGGCAAACTCTTCATGTTCGGCCCGAAGATCACCTTCCGCGGGCAGTCGCACGCCACCTTCCCGCTGCTGTTCAACGGGATCTTCTACGGCAGCGCCCAGAGAAACGTGATGTTCTAGGCTGTTTCAACACTCTGGCGCGGGGGCGGGGGCGGTCTCCAACTCTTCGACCAGCTTCTTCATCTCACTGAGAAGGAGCAGGTCGTCGGGGTGACCGACCTCGCCCTGCAGTAGCCGGAGGATTCCGGGCCGATGGCGCGGAGACTCCACGAAGACGGTGAACGCGGGCATCAGCCGGTAGTAGAGCTGCACGAAGTCCCGCCAGACCGAGGCGACCTTGAAGGTTTCGTCCTGGTAGGGCTTCAGGGTCGGTGCCCCCACGTCGCCCGACGCGAGCGCGGCGCGAATAGTCCGGCTGGCGAGACGAGCCGACTCGACCGCGACACTCACCCCGGAGGAGAAGACGGGGTCGACGAACCGGGCGGCGTCACCGATGGCGAGCCATCCATCGCCGACCACCCGGCTCAGCGAGTAGTTCATGCTCGGCTCGGCCCGCAGGCCCCGCAGCGGGCGCGCCTCGGCCAGCGCAGCGGAGAGAGTCGGGCTCGACCCCACGCAGGCGTGGAAGTAGGGCTCGAGGCCGGAGTCCCACTCCTGGAAGCTCGATCGGTCCGTGACGATGCCCACCGAGGTGATCGAGGGACTGATCGGCGACACCCAGGCCCACCCGCGGTGCACCGGGAGAAAATGGACCTGGACGTGTTCGTTCACCGAGGCGGTCCCGCGATCCACACCCTCGAACCAGCCGTGCAGGCCGATCTGGTCGAGTTCCGGATCCCGGGCGCGGATCCCGAGTTGGCGGCCGATCAGCGTGTGATGCCCGGTGGCGTCGACGACGAGGCGGGCGTCGATCTCCAGCGTTTCGGTCGCCACCGACGCGACCACGCCCCGGGCGACCCCCCGCTCGTCGAGCCGCACGCTCCGCACGGCGCTGCCCTGCACGATGCGGCACCCCTCGCTCTCGGCGTGCTTCAGGAGCAGCATGTCGAGCCGGGCCCGGTCGGCGTGCCGACTGTGGGTCACGGCCGGGCCGTCGCCGGGAAACTCGCCGTAGCCGATGACGATCGGCGAGTCGCGCTCGACCGTGTGATACGCGACCCCCGCCGAGCGGGGGAAGCCGGCCTCCTCGAGGACGGGCAGGAAGCCGATCTCGTCGAAGACGCGCAGCGCTGACGGGAGAAGAGATTCGCCGACCCTGGGGCGGGGGTGGTGCCCCCGCTCCAGGATCACATGTTCGATACCGGCCTGGGCCAGGTAGCAGCCCAGCGTCAGTCCGGCCGGGCCCCCTCCCATGATGACGACGTCGGGCATGGCGCGGGCCGGTGGTCAGTTGCGAAGAGTTCGATCCAGGTAGGCCTTCAGGCGTTGCCACGCATCGAGGGCGGGCGCCGCGCGCGTCTCGGGGTCGCCATCCACGCGCAGCCAGAAGCCGTGGTCGACCTCGTCGTAGATGTGCAGGTCGTGGTCGACACCGGCCTGGTCGAGAGCCGCCTCGAACCGGGCCACGTCTTCGGGCGCCGGCCCGCTGTCCTCCTGGCCGAAGGTGCCGTACACCTCGTGGTCCATGGCCTCGAGCGCCTGCGGATCATCGAGAAGCTGCCCGTAGAAGATCGCCGTGGCCTCGTGGTGCACGCCGCCCAGTCCGTAGGTGAGCACCACCCCGCCGCCGAAGCACCAGCCCATGCTCCCCACCCGTCCGGTCACGTCGTCGCGAGCGCGAAGGAAGCCGACCGCCGCGTCGAGGTTGGCGATCATCGCCGCCTCGTCGCCGCGGGCGGCGGTCATCAGGGCGATGTTCTCGTCTTGCGTCGTGCCGACCTGGCCCCGATACAGGTCGGCCGCGAGCACGACATACCCCTCGGCGGCGAGGTCGTCGGCCACCTGCCGCACACGATCCACGAGGCCGTTCCACTCGTGCACGATCACGAGGGCGGGGAAGGGACCCTCACCCGAAGGCACCGCCAGATACCCCTCGGTCATCTCGTCGCCGGGCACGTACTGCACGCTCATGCCGCGCATGTCACCACCCTCGCCGATGATCGACGGCGGGAGCTGGTCGACTCCGGTCGGCGACTGGCGGACGGTCGTCTCCTGGGCGGCCTGGCTGGCGCCACCGGCGGCTTGCCCCGCGGGCCCCGTCTGCTCGGGGGCGGGAGCGTCTGCGTCGCCCCCACACGAGGCGAAGAGGAGCGCGGTTCCGATGCACAGAAGGTGGGTTCGGTTCATGATGCGACGATCCGGTCGAAGGGGGAGGGGAAGGGGGTCAACCGACGGGAGCGAGCCCGGACTGCGCGAGCACGATGAGCAGCACGCGCTGAATGCCCAGGGGACCGTTCTCGTTGATGTACCACTCGTCCAGACTGTGGGAGTTTCCGGCCACACCGCCGCCGCCGAGCGTGACGGCGGGAATGCCGAGCGAAATCGGAATGTTCGAGTCGGTCGACGACCGGCCGAGGCTCGGTTCCAGGCCCAGGCTCCGGGTGGCCGCCACGGCTCGCTGGATGAGAGCGTCGGAGGCGGCGATCTCACCGCTCGGCCGCGTTCCGATGCGGTCGATGTCGACGGTGAGGGCATCGCCCTCGCGTCGCGCCGCGTTCTCCTCGTCCAGGCCCGACTGGATCGCCTGCATCAAGATGTCGTCGATCTCGTCGAGCGACGCCGGGCTCTCGGAGCGCATGTCGATCTCCATCCACGCCTCGAAGGGAACGGAGTTGACCGACGTGCCCCCACCGATCACACCCACGTTGTAGCTGGTGCGTGGGCCCTCGGCCGAGGTGAAGGCCAGCGCGACGTCGTCGAAGTGGCGCACCGCCCGTCCGAGGGCGTGGGCCGGATTGGCGAGGCCGAAGGCGCCCCACGAGTGACCGCCGGGGCCGAGAAAGGTGACGCGATAGCGGTACGAGCCCAGAGCCTGGTGCGTCACCCGGGAGTCGCTCGTGCCGTCGACCGACAGGAACGCGTCGATCCGGGGTCCCCCGTCACGAAAGAGGTGCTTCACGCCGCGGAGGTCACCCAGGCCCTCCTCGCCGACGGTGCCGACGAACAGCACGTCTCCCCCGGTGCGCACCTCGGCCTCGTTCATGGCCCTCAGCACGGCCAGAACGGTGGCGAGGCCGCGGGTGTCGTCGGCGATCCCGGGGGCGAAGAGGGTGTCGCCCACCTGGCGGATCGAGACGTCGGTGCCCTCGGGGAAGACCGTGTCGAGGTGCCCGGTCAGGGCGACCACCGGTCCGTCACCCGTGCCGCGGCGCAGCGCGATCGCGTTGCCGACCTCGTCGACCCAGGTCGAGTCGACGCCGAGCTCGCGCATCATCTCGAGAAAGCGCAGTCCCCGCTCCGTCTCCATGAAGGGCGGCGCGGGAATCTGCGTCAACTCGCGCAGGTCCGACATGGTGCGCGCATCGTCGGCTTCGATGAGCCGGAGGGCTTCCCGCACCCGT
>CAYGKI010000241.1:4840-5253 GCA_964350235.1 uncultured Gemmatimonadaceae bacterium
TAGACCTGGTCGGGCTGCTGAGCAGCGAGCATCACCGGGAGGGAGGCGAGCCCGAGGGCGAGGCGCAGAGGGCTTCGAAGGGGACGCATGTCTACACACTTCACCGTTGAACGGGGCCTCGGAAGGCCGTTGATTTCGGTGGGGAGAAGGTCGATCCTAGGGGGCTATCCGTACGCCATGCAACCCCTTCCCGCGCGCCCGTGAGCCAACCCTCTTCCCGCCCGATCCGTTCGACCGGCGTCGTCCGTCGGTGGTTCGAGGCGTTCGGTCGCGGGACGGAACTCGTCTTCGATCACGCGGGTGCCCTCGGCATTCTGGTCTGGGCCATTCTGGTCTCGGTGGTGCCCGTATGATTTAAACAGCGGGAGTTCTTCCGACAGATCTACGTCATGGGCGTCGAGAGCTTGCCGATC
>CAYGKI010000242.1:0-1005 GCA_964350235.1 uncultured Gemmatimonadaceae bacterium
CTTGTTCTTCGCCTGGCTGATGTTGCTGTTCCGTGTGTTCGCCGACATCTTCCGTTCCGACATGGGTGGGTTCGCGAAGGGCATCTGGTGCATCTTCGTGATCCTGGTTCCGTTCCTCGGCGTGCTGATCTATGTGATCGCCCATGGTGATGGCATGCGTAACCGTGACATCGCCGTCGCCCAGCAGAACGAGGCGGCGTTCCAGGCGTACGTCCAGCAGGCTGCTGGTTCCGGTGGCGTGGCGAGTGAGCTGAGCAAGCTGTCGGATCTTCGCTCCTCTGGCGCGATCACCGACGCCGAGTTCGAGGCCCAGAAGGCCAAGCTGCTCGCCTCCTGACGCTGTTCGCTGATCCTCCTACACTCGCCTCAGCCCCGCCGACCGAAGGACGTTCATCATGGTTCACCGACACGTTTCCAACGACGAAGCGCTCGACCCCGCCTATGCGGGGCGGTTCGCGAGCGCTCCGATCCCGAAGAATCGGATGCCCGACGTCGAGTCGCTGCCTGGCGCCGTCTATCGGATGATCCACGACGAGTTGTTGCTCGATGGCAGCTCGCGCCTCAACATGGCTACGTTCGTGACGACGTGGATGGAGCCCGAGGCCGAGCGGTTGATGGCCGAGACGTTCGACAAGAACATGATCGACAAGGACGAGTACCCGCAGACCGCCGAGATCGAGCGGCGCTGTGTGAACATCGTTGCCGAGCTGTTCCACGCACCGAGCGACGGTGACGGCATCGGCGTGTCCACGATCGGTTCCAGCGAGGCGGTGATGCTCGGCGGTCTGGCGATGAAGTGGAAGTGGCGTCAGCGGCGCGAAGCGGCCGGCCTTCCCGCCGACAAGCCCAACATGGTGATGGGCTCGAACGTCCAGGTGGTGTGGGAGAAGTTCTGCCGGTACTGGGACGTCGAGCCCCGCTACGCACCGGTGGAGGAGGGGCGCCTCCAGCTGGGGCCGGAGCAGGCGGCCGCGCTCTGCGACGAGAACACGATCGGCGTCGTCG
>CAYGKI010000242.1:1015-5249 GCA_964350235.1 uncultured Gemmatimonadaceae bacterium
CCGAGAACCGCTTCGTCGCCGACCCGGACGACGTGATGCCCCGGGTCGACGAGAACACGATCGGCGTCATCCCGATCCTCGGCACCACCTATACCGGCGAGTTCGAGCCGATCGAGGAGATCCACGACCTGGTCGTGGCGTACAACGCGGAGCACGGCACCGACATCCCGATCCATGTCGATGCCGCCTCCGGCGGCTTCGTGGCGCCGTTCCTGCATCCGGAACTGCGTTGGGATTTCCGGTTGCCGCAGGTGAAGTCGATCAACGTGTCCGGTCACAAGTACGGGCTGACGTACCCGGGCATCGGGTTCGTCGTGTGGCGCTCGACCGACGAGCTCCCCGAAGATCTCATCTTCCATGTCAACTACCTCGGCGGTGACATGCCGACGTTCACCCTCAACTTCTCGCGACCGGGCAACCAGATCGTGGGGCAGTACTACAACTTCGTGCGCCTCGGCCGCGACGGCTACCGGCGCATCATGGAGTCGCTACGCGACACCGCGGTGCACATCTCCTCGAAGCTCGCCGAGATGGGTCCGTTCGAGGTCGTCAGCGACGGCTCGGCCATCCCGGTGCTCGCGTTCAAGGTGAAGGACCCCTCGAGGTTCACCGTGTTCCACGTGTCCGAACAACTGCGCACCGGCGGGTGGCAGGTGCCCGCGTACACGATGCCGGCCGACGCCGAGGACGTCGCCGTGCTGCGTATCGTCGTGCGCGAGGGGTTCGGCATGGACCTCGCCGACATGCTGCTCGATTCGATCCGCACAGCCGTCGCCCACCTCGAGGCCTTCCCACCGCTCCACCCGCCGGCGGAACCCGGCTTCAGTCACACGTGAACCTCACCCGTGCGGTGACGTGATGCAGTGGCACCGACGCATCGACTGGACGCCGCACGACCTCGGATGGCGTATCGCCGCGCTGTTCATGGTCGGATCGTCACTGTTCGCCATCGGCTCGTTCCCGCCGTATTCGCAGCTGGTCGACGGCCGGGTGGTCGGCATCACGTTCGTGATCGGGTCGCTGTTCTTCACGAGCGCCGCCTACGAGAGCGTCGTACAGGTGGTCAACGACGGGCGTCGGCCAGCGGATCCGGCCAGACGTTGGGCGTGGTCGCCCCGCAGCGCGCTGTGGTGGGCAACCGTCGTGCAACTGGTCGGCACGCTTTTCTTCAACGTCAACACCATCCTCGCCATGGTCACCACCTTCACCGTCGAGGAGACCAACCGGCTGGTGTGGGCGCCCGACTTCTTCGGCTGTATCGCCTTCCTCGTGGCCAGCCATCTCGCCTGGATGCAGCTCGGTGGCACGTTCTGGTTCCGCGACGCCGATGATCCTGCGTGGTGGTCGTCGTTGCTCAACTACGTTGGCTCGGTGCTCTTCATGGCGTCCGCGATCGCCGACTTCACGCTGACGACGACCGGCGAAGTGATCAACATCGCCATCGTCAACTCGGGTACGTTCCTCGGTGCCGTCTGTTTCCTCGTCGGCGCCTACCTGATGCTCCCGGCGGCATCGACGACTCCTCGGCGCGCCTGACATGGCCCGTACCAACGGACGAGACGGCGCACCGATCGAGGTCAGCCTGCGCGAGCGATTCCGCTACCGGTTCGACAACGTCCTCGCCCGGGGCACCACCGCTGCGCTCGCTTGGCTGGGCCTCGTCACGCTTGCGGCCGTGTTGGTCAGCGCGGCGCTGCTGACCGTCTTCGGCGTCACCTTCACCGGAAGCGGCGAGAGCGGGTTGATCGAGGACACGTGGCAGAGCCTGCTGCGCATCCTGGACACCGGGACGATGGCCGGCGACGTCGGTTGGGGCAGGAGGATCCTGGCACTGCTCATCACGCTGTTCGGTCTGCTCGTCGCCGGCACCCTGATCGGCATCATTGCCGCGGGCGTCGAGGATCGCATCAACAGCATGCGTCGCGGTCGGAGCACGGTGATCGAGTCCGGACATCTCGTGATTCTCGGAGGTTCGGCTCGTCTTCCGGTGATCGTCGAGCAACTCGTCCTCGCCAACGCCGAGCGGGGTGCGAACACGATCGTCGTGCTCTCCCAGTCCGACCCGACGGACGTCCGGCGAGCCGTGGTCGATGCCGTGCCCGACATGCGTCGTACCCGCGTCGTGTACCGGTTCGGCGACCCGCGGGTGCGAGCCGACCTCGCGCTCGCACGCATCAGCGAAGCTCGTGGCGTCATCGTGCTGCCCGAGGAGGACGGCGACGACGTGTCGGTGAGCCAGACGGTGCTAGCGCTCGCCGCCGAGTTGGGCAACCTCGACGAGCTCCCTGTCGTGGTCGAGGTTGCCGACCCCGTGACCGCCCAACGCCTGGTGCATGCGTGCGGACCGACGATCCACCCGATCGTCACCGCCGAGGCGGTCGCCCGGACGGGAGCATTCGCCCTGCGCCATCGAGGACTGAGCAAGGTCAGCAACGAACTCACCGATTTCCACGGCACCGACCGCCAGCAGCTGCGCGGGGTTCGGTTCGACGAGATCGTGGGCAGGTTCCGCAACGCACGTCCCCTCGGGATCGCCCGGCAGGACGGTCGGTTCGAACTGAACCCGCCTGCCGACTCGACGCTCGACGGCGGCGACCGCCTCGTGGTGATCGCGGACGACCTCGAAGGAATCGCGGTGGTCGAGAGCCCGGGGCGCCTTCCACGCGGGGGCTCGGACGAGCTCGACACCGCAGCGGTGGAGGAGCACCTGCTCGTGATCGGTTGGAATCCGCTCGGCCCCGACCTCCTGAGTGGCTGGTCCGCAGCGACGTCGTCGGCTTCCACCGTGGAGGTGGTGTTCGATCCGCGGATGATCGAGCCCTCCGCCGTCGTGGTCCCGGCGCTCGACATCGAGGTCCGAGTCTCGCCCGTCGAGGAGGTGTCGTCGCTGCCGCTCGATCCAGCGCCGACGACGATCGTCGTGCTCGGCTACACCTCGATCGACAGCGGTGCCGCCGACGCCAGGACGATGCTCGACGTCATGCACCTCGAGCGGCGCACGCCGCCTGCCGGCGAGGCCCCGCGGCTCGTCGTGCAGATGCTCGACGACGACCATGCGGACCTCGCCGTGCTCAGTGGACCAGACGACTTCCTGATCAGCCTGGCGCTGGGCAGCCAACTCATCGCGCAGCTGATCGAACAGCCCGAACGCCGCGCCGTGCTCCTCGCGCTCTACGGCAGCGACGACGCATCGATCCGCATGATCCGCTGCGACCGTCTCGACCTCGTGGGGACCTACACCATGGGCGAGATCGTGGCCGCCGCCTACGCCGCTGGCGTGCTGGCGATCGGGTGGCGACGCGCCGCAGATGGTTCGGTGGTCCTCAACCCCGACGCCGACGCGTCGGTGACGCTCGACGACGACGACGAACTCGTCGTCGTCGGCTGATCATCGACGGTCTGGCCAAGTCGGTATCGCTCACGTCGGCGGCGGGGAAGAGGACGGCGGTCGCGCACCGAGCGGATCGATGGACGACGACGCACTTGACTCATGCATACTCGGTACTACATACTCGATATGTATGGCAGTTCGTGAAGGTCTGTTGGCGCTGCTCGACGAGGGTCCGCGCCACGGGTACCAGCTGAAGACCGAGTTCGAGGGGGCCACCGGTGGTGTGTGGCCGCTCAACGTCGGGCAGGTGTACACGACGCTCGACCGGTTGCAGCGCGACGGGTTGGTGGACGTCGACGTCAGCGACGACGCGGAGGGCGGCGTCGGCCAGAAGACCTACCGCATCACGGCGGCTGGACGAGAGGAACTCGGTGCGTGGTGGGTCGCGGTGCCCTCGGACGACCCGCCGCCGCGTGACGAACTGATGTTGAAGACGCTGATGGCGATCGAGCGTGGCCGCGACCACGCCATGGATGTGATCACCAAACATCGCAGTGCGCTGACCGCACTGCTGGAGCTACGGCGGCGCGAACGACGCGAGCGGAGCGGCCCCGAGTCGGTGGCCGCGGCGTTGGTGACCGATGCGCTGGTGGTTCGTGCCGAAGCCGACCTGCGCTGGTTGGACATGTGTGAATCCCGTGTCACGGCGCTCGCCGAGACCACGACCCCGAAGGGAACCTCGAAATGAGCACCGTGATGCAGTACGTCCACGAGGGCAGCGGCGAGGCCGTAGCCCCCAGCCTGGAGTTCATCGACGTGGTCAAGAGCTTCGGCGCCGGTCCGCTCGAGGTGCGGGCGGTGAACGGCATCTCGCTGAGCATCGGAGCCGGTGAGTTCGTGGCG
>CAYGKI010000243.1:0-5232 GCA_964350235.1 uncultured Gemmatimonadaceae bacterium
TCGGTGGGGTGGGCCAGCACCACCACGGCCTGGTCCAGCGCCTTGTGCATCAGGTAGACACCCGGCTTCGCCCGCACATCGGGGATGGGGGGATCCGGGAGGGGCTCCTCACAGGGCGCCACCGATGCCACGAACGCCTCCACCACGTCCCGCGCCTCCGCCCAGGACACGTCTCCCGTGAGCCCGAGGATGAGATTGTCCCGGCAGACGATCCGGCCGTGGACCTCTTCCAGACGCGTCCGGTTCATCACTTCGGGCGTCAGGTCCGCTCCGGTCATCTCCCATCCGATGGGGTGGTCCCCGTAGAGGAGCCGGTTGAACTCGGAGAAGGCGAGGGTGGACGGATCGTCGGGGCGCCGGAGGACCGTCTCCAGCTGTCGGCCCCGCCAGGCCGCCACCTCGGTGTCGTCGAAGCCCGGAGCGGTGATCATCTCTCCCCAGATGCGCATGCCGCGGGCGAAGTGCTCGCTCAGGACATTCATGCTGGAGGAGATGGCGCCGCCGGCACTCCCGAACGACAGCTGGATGGCGTACGTATCGATCTCCGCGTCCACCGAATCGGGGGACATGCCACGCGTGCCGCCGTACCGCAGGAGGGCGGGGAGGGCCATGGCCGCGGCGTAGTGGGTCCGGGGGAAGAGCCCGTATCCGCCCTCGAATCCCACGAGCACGGTGACGAGGGGGAGGTCTCGGTCCTCCAGGAAGAGCACGGGGACGCCCTCCACCTCGTGATGGTCCGCGGTGGGCTGCTCGAAGCGCAGGGGCTCGAACGTCAGGTCGGCGATCCCGGGTGGGAGCTCCTGGGCCGCGGCGACGCCGGAAGCCAGGAGCACGGCCGCCATGGCCGACGTGAAGCACCCGACCTGCCACCGGCGCCTCATGGACCCTCCCTGCGGAGCACGGCCACCGTACGCCGCTCCGGTCCCAGGTAGGCGGCGGCCACCCGCCGCACGTCCTCGGGCGTCAACGCGCGAACGGCTTCGGGGCCCCTGAACGGCCGGCGCCAGTCCCCCCAGAGGGACTCGGCTTCGGCCAGCTGGAAGGCCAGCCCCAGATTCGACGTGAGTCGTCGGACGTTGCCGGCGGCCACCTGGTTCCTGACGCGCTCCATCTCCCGCTCGGTGGGGCCATGGAGGGCCAGATCGCGGATCTCCGCGTAGATGAGGGCTTCCAGCTCGGCCGGGCCGGCGGGCGACCGCGGCGTCGCGTCGATCTGGAAGAGCCCCGGATAGCGGCTGCCCGGGCCCACCGAGCTGTAGACCCCGGTGGCCACCTGGGCCTCGGTGACCAGGCGGCGATGGAGGCGCGAGCTCCTCCCTCCGGTGAGCAGAGAAGACAGCACGGCGAGGGCCGGAGCGTCCTCATGGAGCTGTGAGGGGACATGCCACCCGATGCGGAGCAGCGGCTCCGCGTCCCAGCGGATCTCGACCCTGCGCTCCTCGGTCTGCAGGGGCTCTTCGGCGTCCACGGGCGGTGGCGGCTCACCGGCGGGGATAGGGGCGAAGTACCGGCGGGCCAGCTGCTCCACGTGGTCGGGATCGACGTTCCCCACCACCGCCACCACCGCGTTGTTCGGCGTATAGTAGCTCCGATGGTAGTGCTCCAGGTCCCTCCGGGAGATCCGCTCCAGGTCCCGCATGTGTCCCACCACCGGCTGACCGTACGGATGAACTTGGAAGGCCGACTCCAGGTGGCGCTCGTACAGCGTGCCGGCGGGGCTGGCGTCCACCCGCATGCGTCGCTCCTCCAGAACGACGTCCCGCTCGGCGTAGAACTCACGGAAGACGGGGTTCCGCATGCGGTCGGCTTCGAGGGCGAACCACAGCTCAGTCCGATTGGCCGGCAGCTCCACGTAGTAGATGGTGGACTCGGAGGTGGTGGTGGCGTTGAGCCCCTGCGCCCCCTCCCGGCTCAGGACCCGGTCGAACGCGTTGCTCTCCACGTGGACCCGCGCCGAGTCCTCCAGGACCCGGATGCGTGTCCTCAAGGCGTCCACGGCGGTGGTGTCCCCGGCCTGGCGGGCCTGGAGCAGCGTGTCGTGAACCGCGTCGATGCGTGCGAACCAGCCTCGCTCGGCTTCGATGTCGCGCGTGCCCAGGGTCGTCGTGCCCTTGAAGAGCATGTGCTCCAGGAGGTGGGCGATGCCCGTCTCGCCCGGCCGTTCGTGGACCCCGCCGATGCCGAACTGGAGCACGAACGACGCGGTGGGCGCGCCCTCCCGGGGAAGGATGAGGAAGCGCATGCCGTTGTCCAACGCCACCTCACGGACCGGGAGCCGGGCCGTGGGATCGTCGGCGGCGTGTGCTTCCTGGGCCCGCGCCGGGCTCGGGGCCACCATCAGCCATCCGGCGATGAGGGCGAGTGCCGACGTGGTCGCGCGGGACCACCCGCGACGCATGTCGAGCCTGGCACGCCGCATGGCGGATGGCGGGGCTCCGTTCACCGTGGACTCAGCGCGGAGGCCGTCCCGGGGGCTGACACGTGGGACAGAAGAACGCCGACCGATTCCCGAAGACGGTGCGCTCCACGGTGCTTCCGCAGCGCGGACAGTCGGCTCCGACCCGCCCGTAAACCCACAGCGCGGTCCCGTATCGTCCTCGCTGGCCGTCGGCCGTCCGATAGTCACGAAGGGTCGTGCCTCCTGCTCGAATCGCGTTCCGGAGCACCCGGCGGAGGGCGCGGTGCAGCCTGGCGGCCTCGTCCGGGCCCACGTCCCGCGCCGGACGACGCGGGTGGATGCCCGCGTGATAGAGTGCCTCGTTGGCGTAGATGTTCCCCACGCCAGCGATGCGGCGCTGGTCGAGGAGCCAGTTCCGCACCGGGGAGCAAGATGCCGAGAGGGCCTCGTGGAGCCGCTTGGCGGAGAACCCGACGTCCAGAGGCTCGGGGCCCATGCGTCCCGAGCGCTCGGCCCAGGCTTCGGCGGCAAGGCACTCCACCGTGCCGAATCTCCGCACGTCGTCGAAGACCAGGAGCGACCCGTCGTCCAGGGAGAAGCGGACGGCGGGGTGCCCCGGCGCGTGCTCGGCGTGCGGGGGCTGGAAGAAGTGGAGCAGCCGTCCGGTCATGCCCAGGTTCACGGCCAGGACACGGTCGCCGGAGAGGGGCGAGACGACGTTCTTTCCGCGCCGTTGGACCCCCTCGAACGTCCGGCCCCGGGAAGCCTCCACGAAGTCACTGGGAGGCACCCGGAGGATGTCGGGTCGGACCACCGTGACGTCGCGGATGGACCGGCCCGCGAGGCGCGGCCTGAGCCCCCTGACGATGGTCTCCGCTTCGGGAAGCTCGGGCATGGACGCAGACCGCTCCGAGTCAGCCCAGCCGGACCGCGGTGCCCGCCGAGGTCACCATGAGCATGCTGCCGCCCCGGCCCACCACCTCGTAGTCCCGGTCCACCGACAGGACGGCGTCGGCGCCCAGATCCTGGGCTCGCTTGGCCATCTCCCTGAGCGCCTCCTGACGCGCGCCTCGGAGGGCGTTCTCGTAGGACTTGGAGCGCCCTCCCACGATGTCCCGCACGCCTGCGAGGAAGTCCTTCACGACGTTGGCGCCGACGATGGTCTCGCCCATGACGATGCCCAGATACTCCTTGACCGGCCGACCTTCGATGGACGGCGTGGTGGTGACGATCATGCTCCCTCCGTGCGTTTGCGTTCTCTCCAGCCGATGTCCCCGCGGTGGAACGCCCCCTCGAAGCGAATCCGGCCCGCGCCCTCCCGGCTGCGCTCGGCGGCCTCCGAGAAGGTGGGCGCCAGGGCCGTGACGGCCAGGACCCGGCCCCCCGACGTGACCAGGCGGTCCCCGTCCCGGCGCGTGCCGGCGTGGAACACCATGGTGTGCTCGCTTTCGAGATCGGCGGGGATCTCGATGGTCTTCCCCTTCTCGTACGTCCCCGGATACCCCCCCGAAGCCACGACCGTGGTCACCGCGGCGCCCGGCCGGCTCCGGGCACGTCCGCTCTCCAGGGCTTCGCCCCGGGCCACGCGCTCCATGAGCGGGAGGAGCGGCTCGTCCATGAGCGGGAGCACGGCCTGCGTCTCGGGGTCTCCGAAGCGACAGTTGAACTCCACCACCTTGAGCCCCTCGGGCGTCTTCATGAGGCCGGCGTAGAGGAGGCCACGGAAGGGCGATCCGTCGGCGGCCAGAGCCGCCAGGGTGGGTGCGATGACCAGGTCCGCGGCCTCCTGGAGCACCCTGTCGTCGGCCACGGATACGGGGGCGTACGCACCCATGCCGCCGGTGTTGGGGCCCGTGTCGCCCTCGCCCACCCGCTTGTGGTCCTGTGCCGGCTCCAGGAGCACGAACCGCGCTCCGTCGGTGACGGCGAAGACCGAGATCTCCTCTCCCTCCATGAAGTCCTCGATCACCACCTGGTCTCCCGCCGTGCCGAAGCTCCCGTCCGCCATCATGGCGTCCAGGGCGTCCAGCGCCTCCGACTCGGTGGGGCATACCACGGCGCCTTTCCCGGCGGCGAGTCCCGAAGCCTTCACCACGATGGGCGCCCCGCGCCGTCGAACCCAGTCGCGCGCCGCGTCCAGCTCGGTGAAGGTGCGGTGTCCGGCGGTGGGGATCCCGGCCCCCTCCATGAGCGCCTTCGCGTAGGCCTTGCTTGACTCGATGCGCGCTGCGTCGGCGGACGGGCCGAAGGCGGCCAAGCCCCGGCTCTGGAGCCGATCCACGAGCCCTTCGGCCAACGGAGCCTCGGGACCGACGACGGTCAGGTCGACCCGGTGGTCGGCCGCCCAGGCCGCCACGGCCTCCACGTCGGTGGGCGCCACGTCCACGGTGCGGCATGCGCCCGTCATGCCCCCGTTGGGACGCGTGACGAAGAACTCGGCCTGGGGCGCGTCCCGACGGAGCTTCCACAACAGGGCGTGCTCACGCCCCCCGTTTCCCACGATCAGGATTCTCATGGGCCGGAGTCTATGACAGCGGCCGTGAAAGGAAAGACCCCATCGGGCGTGGCGTCGCTCGATGGGGCTCTCGCCGTGGGCCGGCCGGGTCCGATGGAGGAGCGGAAGTCAGCGACCCTTCAGGCCTCCCATGAAGTCGGAGCCCATACGCCGCGCCGCTTCTCCGAGGACGTCGATGAAGTCCCGCGCCTCCTCGGTATAAGCCTTGGCCGCGTCCCGGAGATCCTGCTGGTAGGCCGGGTCGGGCTCGTCGGTCCTGGGGTACTCCCCGCGGATGATGCGGTCGTAGTCGCCGGCCTCGATCCAGCTGCGCAGCTCG
>CAYGKI010000244.1:0-2174 GCA_964350235.1 uncultured Gemmatimonadaceae bacterium
TTGACGCCGTCGATCCGAAACACCTCCAGCGAGATTGAGACCGTTCTCGCCGAGTTGCAGGACATCGTCAGCTAGATTAGCGGGCCTGCGGCACTCTCGGCCGCTGACCCTTTCCGTACGCTGTAATGGGGTGGTCACGACGACCGACGGGATGTGCTGGCGAATGCGAGGTCCACTGCCGCAGTGAGTTCGCGCTCAAGGATCGGTTTGAACAAGATCGGAAGATCAAGTGCCGGAACGTCATCCCGTCCGGTTATTACTACAACGGCGACAGGGCCGAGGACGGCGATGCGACGGATGACGCCGAGCCCCGTCCCTTGCTCCAGACTTAAGTCGCAAACGACAAGGTCGGGGCGCGTTACCTCGTAGAGGCCGACCGCATCCGATTCCGTCATCGCCTGGTCGAACAGAGTGAAGCCAATGCCCGAAAGCATCTGGCAGAGCATCGACGATGTCAGGATATCGTCCTCGACTACAAGCGCGCGCAAATGGGTCTTACTCCGCCTTTTCGGGAGCAACGTCGGCCGGCGCTTCGGCGTTCCGCACAACAGGCAAGAAATCGTGGCGAAAAAAGTGGAACTAATCGGGGCGTGAGGCGTTAGGCATGGTCTTGCCAGATTCTCGTATCCCCGGAACTGGCAGGGAGGAACTGCAGCAGCGAAGGCCTCCGCCCCAAGCCCCAGCCCAGGCAGAGGCCTTCATTGCGCTTTGCTCGGTGCTGGGCTTGTTAGATCTTGGCCGGCAATTGAAACGCCTTGCTTGTAGTGTGCTATCAGTGAGTGCGCCCCCGTCTTCGGGAGTCCGCGATGACCAATAATTTTTCAAGCGATCAACTGGTGCGCTTCGCGCGGACCGTAGTCGACGCCGTGCGCACGCCCACAGTTGTCATCGATGGCTCCTTGTCTGTCCAAGCGGCCAACGCCCAGTTTGCGCGCTTAGTTGAACAGGTGACGCTTACTGGCAAACAGCTCCTCGAACTCAATGACGGAGCCTTGGATAAGCCAAGCTTGCGTGATGCGCTGGAGCGGGTGCTGCCGGCTTCCAAGGCATTCGACGACGTCGAAGTGAGCGTCACCGACAGCGAGGTTCTACTTGTCAGCGGGAAGGCGCTCCCAACGGAAGGCGAGGACGAACTGATCGTTCTTGCTCTCGAGAGCGTCGATACCGAGCAAAGGACCGCGGACGCCCTGGGCAGTGACTGGCTGTTCCGGGCCATCGTTGACTCGGTTCATGTGCCGATGCTCGCCATAAGCTTCACTCACGACGTTCGTTTCGCAAATACCGCCTTCTTTCGAACATTTCGGGTCTCAGCCGATGACATCTTGGGACGTCCTTTGCATGAGCTCGGAACCGGCCAATGGGATATCGTCCGCCTGAGAGAGCTGCTTCAGCGCGTGCCGCTGGACGACACGACCTTCGAGGGCTTCGAAGTCGAGTACGACTTCCCCGAACTTGGCAACCGGATCATGGTGCTGAACGGTCGTCGGATCGATCATTTGCGCTTGATGCTCCTGTCGTTTGAGGACGTGACCGAAAGCCGGCAGGAAAGCAATCTTCAGGACGCGCGGATTTCAGAACTCGCGCATGCGATCAAGAACCTGTTCGCAATGGTGCAAGCGCTCGCACACCAAACCTCAGCTCCCGATGTGGAAGCCTACCGGGACGCGTTGCTCGGCCGTGTGAAGGCGCTCGCCATGTCGCATGGCGTCCTTCTGGAGCGTGACTGGCAGCAGGGGGACTTACGAAAGTTGCTTACGGGTCTGCTCTTGCCCCATCTCGACGGAACGGAGGACCGGATCGAGATCGACGGCGATGACGTTATGCTTTCCAAGGAGCAGACAACCGCCATGGGCCTGATCGCGAATGAGTTGGCGACAAACGCAACCAAATATGGTGCCCTTTCGACACCATCCGGTCGTGTGTCCGTCACATGGGCCGTCAAAGATGATCGGCTGCTGCTCAACTGGAACGAGGAGGGCGGTCCTCCTGTTGAGGGTGATCCAGAATCGGGGTTCGGCTCGTACCTTATTGAGCAGCTAGGTAAGAACCAGCTCAAGGGCACCGTGGAACCAATCTACGACGCCGGGGGTTTGCGGGTTCGCCTGGAGTTTCCTTTGGCTAATCGAGCGTGATTTGCAGCAACCCATTGCATCGGATGAACCACTCATCCTCGT
>CAYGKI010000244.1:2184-5230 GCA_964350235.1 uncultured Gemmatimonadaceae bacterium
TCGAGGATGAGGTGATTGTTGCCATGGAAATGGAAATACGGCTTAGGGATCTGGGCTACCGGGTTCTCGGCCCCGCAGGTAGCGTGCATTCAGCCTTGGACCTTCTCGGTGAGAGAACGCCAGACGCGGCGCTGTTGGACGTCCAGCTAGGCAATGAGCGCGTAACGCCAGTTGCCCACCAGTTGCGGTCCATGGGCGTGAAATTCGCGCTGGTAACCGGATATGCTCGGCTGATGCTGCCGGAGCCGGAACTACAGGATGTCCCTCGATTGAGTAAGCCGGTTGCACAGAGGGAGCTCGAAGGAACGTTGCGCCAGCTCGTTGAAGGCACCTGAGTAACAGAGATACGGCTCTTACGGTGGAGGGGATCGACCAGCTTTCCTTTACCGGCATTGGAACTGGGTGTGCGGCGCGTTTGGCGGAGGCGGCATCCCGAGCAATGCCAGGCGCTCCACCTCAGCTGCGCGTACCGAACGCTTTGACTGAATCGCCGGGCGTTTCCGCGATGGCGTTCTCCACAACGTCGATCGTGTCAGACGAGAGTTCGCGTTCCGCCTGATGCCAATTGGCATCTGCCTTTCCTTCGGGACGACCAGTATTCAGCCAAATCGCGAATGCGCGCTCCCGCACCCGCTGCTCCCATGAGCTGTCATCCTGCCGAAGTTCCGCCGGCATTGTGGACATCACTCGCGATGTCCGTGCCTCCGCAATCTCGTCACCGCTTGGCTGTACAGGTCCCGTCGCGGTCACGAGGGTCACTCGTTTGCTTCGCTGTTTTGTGTTGGGCATGCTGAGTCCTCCGGCTTTGATGTTGAATGAAACTCAACGTCGGCGAATCCTCGCAAGTTCCCCATCAACCGAACTCATGGACGAGAGCACTGGGCAACACGGTGGTCGCCCTCGTGGCGGCGTGCCAGACGCCGCGTTGTCGGCTGGGATACACGCCGTTTCTCGAGCACAGTCCGACCGCGGCTCCGCATTGCGCGGCACGTTGTGAGTGTCTTGATTTGTCACACGCGAAGGATAGCGGGTCCTTCTGGTGGTTGAAGTATTCGCGGTGGGCCGCCGCCTCGTCGGAATTCCAGTTAGGCTGACGAAATGCAAGGTTGCGGAAGTTGCGTGGTTGCGTTGGAGGTTGCGAAACGCGATCGATGTCGAAGTCCTGGATAGCCCTGCGACGTCGAATTGACCGCTAGGCGAGAATCAGAAAATGGTGAGAAACTTCACAGTCGGAGAAATGCGCTCAGCGACAGGCGTTGGGTGGCTTTGGCGCAAGGGCGACGATGTCGATGCCGCCTTGAGGCGCAGTTCCTAAAAGTACTGATCATCGCTTTGGTCGACGGCGCTCTTTGCTTGACGAGAGACCCAGAATCTTTGATGCCGACGAAACAGCATGATCGAAGTTCTGCGGCCGAAGGCGGGACTGCCGCCGGCCTTCCTACTCGGAAGCTGCTAGTGCTCAGGAACAATTAGTTGCGCAAAGTTCGGTTGATAGTTTGTTTCGGTATTTGACGAGGCGACATCGACTCTGGCAAGCGCAGGAAATTACACACTCGTAGTTTTGCGCCTTGCAGATCAGGGGCCCTCGCGGGTCCTTTTTCGTTCATGCCAACGCACTTCCTTGAACGGCACGATGCTTCATAGCTGTGCAAAGTTCGATTATTCGTCATTTCTGCTTTGACCAAGCGATACCGACTCGGGCAATTGGTAGAAACTCCACACTCGGAGTTTTGCGCCTTGCAGATAGGGTCCCTCGCGGGGCCTTTTTCATTCGTGCCAACGCACCTCCTTGAACGGTGCGGTGCTTCATAGCTGTGTAAAGTTCGATTATTCGTCATTTCTGCTTTGACCAAGCGATACCGACTCGGGCAATGGTCCGAAACTCCACAGTCGGAGTTTTATGCCCCGCAGGCGGAACCGCCGCAGGGCTTTTTTGTGTTCGGCCCAGCGCATCTATTGGAATCGTTGGGTGATCGCGGTTTCTGCATTGACTGGTCGACTCCGACTCTGGCAATTGCAAGAAACTCCACTGTCGGAGTTCTATGTCCGGCAGGCAGGTTCCACCTGCAGGGCTTTGCCATTCAGCGCAGCGCAGTTGTTTGGACGAAGCGGTGCATCGCGTGATCGGTGCATCGTTCGGTCGATCGCTGTTACTGCATTGACGGGTGGACGCCGACTCTGGCAAACGCAGGAAACTACACACTCGGAGATTCACGCCCCGGAGAGATCCTCTCGCGGGGCTTTTTGTTGTCTGCGCTCGGTTTTGCGCGATTAAGGTCGCGACGCTGATCTCGGTCGCGCTGTGCGTGTGGTGCTGGTCGGCTTTGAGTGGTGCGCCAGTTATGCGCGCTTTCTGCCGTGCGCTGCAGCGACGGTCCCATCCCTTTGCCCAATTGATGACTCGCGCGAGCCGGAGGTTGGCCGATGAACGCTCAGGCAATGGAGTGGGCGTTCAAGCAATCAACTTGCCCGCGCTCGGCCAAGTTCCTCCTCGTGACGATAGCCAAGTTCGCTGGCAAGGACGGAATGGCCTGGCCATCCCAAACGACGCTCGCCAGGCTAACCAATCAATCGGTCGATTCGATCCAACGGCAGACGCCTCAGCTTGAGAGGGCCGGGCTGCTCAGGCGTGTGCGAACCAGGGTTCATGGCCGGAGGTCGGTCGATCTCCTGATACTCCCGATTTCGAAGTGGTTCGATACCCCTGCACATCTGATCGAGTGCCGACGATCCGGCGTGGAACTGGTCCGCGACGATGAGCGCGAGACAAGGACAAGCGCAGTCACAGGGGCCGCATCCACGCTACCGCAACCAGGGGCGGACGCGACCGCACTGATGCGGCAACAGGAAGACTCTATTGAAGAAATAGGAAGAGAGAGCGCGCATGCGCGCGAGGATTCAGGAGGACCTAAGGCGGACCTTGATCCTGTCGATCCTCAGTTTGAGGCGTTCTTCGGAAATTGGCCAACCTGCAAAACGGACAACGAGGCCGATGCTCGACGGGCCTGGCGGGAGTTGTCTGTCAAAGAACGACATGACGCGGCGG
>CAYGKI010000245.1:0-5224 GCA_964350235.1 uncultured Gemmatimonadaceae bacterium
ACGACGCGGTGGGCGAGGCAAGGCACCACCAGGTCGCGGACGTCCGAAGGGATCAGATAGGTGCGGCCGCGCGTCAGCGCGTGGGCGCGCGCGGCGCGATGCAGGGCGATGGCGCCCCGAGGGCTCACCCCCATGTGGAGCTTCGGGGAGGTGCGTGTCCGCTGCACGATCTCCATGAGGTCGTCGAGGATGGCGTCCGGAACCCTGACCTCGTCGATGCGCCCCTGGAGCTGGAGCACCTGCTCCGGCGACAGCACCGTCCTCAGACGCTGGATGACGGGCTCCACCGACGATGCCTCCGCGAGGATCCGCCGCTCGGCCTCCGCGCTGGGGTATCCGACGGTGATCCTCATGAGGAACCGGTCCAGCTGGCTCTCGGGAAGCGGATACGTACCGTGGTGCTCCAAAGGGTTCTGGGTGGCCATCACCAGGAAGGGCCGGGGCAGGTCGAAGGTGCGGTCGTCGATGGTGACCCGCCGCTCCTGCATGGCCTCGAGGAGGCCGCTCTGGGTACGGGGAGGCGCCCGGTTGATCTCGTCGGCCAGGACCACGTTGGCGAAGATGGGGCCCGGACGGACCTCGAACTCGGCGGTGCGCGGGTCGTAGACCGACACGCCGAGCACGTCGGACGGGAGGAGGTCCGACGTGAACTGGATCCGGCGGAAGCCCAGGCCAAGCGCTTTGGCGAGAGCGTGGGAAAGCGTGGTCTTGCCTACCCCCGGGACGTCCTCGAAGAGCACGTGCCCTCCCGCCAGAAGGGCGGCCAGGGCCAGTCGGACCACCTCGCGCTTCCCGTGGAAGACCGTCTCCACCGCCTCGACGAGGTCGTCGAGCACCTCGAGCGACGGGCGCCCCTCGCGTGCGGGGGCGGCGGTGGTCGATTCTGACATCGACATCCTCGTCTCGTCGTCGGAGGGCCTGTGCGGCTGGGTACGGTCGGGACCCCGGGCCCGCGTGCGTGCTCGGGGCCGGGCGCTGCCGGGTGGGGGAATCCGGTCGACCCCGGTCATGCGAGTCGCGGACCGGGCCCGTGAAGCGGAAAAGTATAACACTCGCGCTGTGGAAAAGGTTCTCCGGACAGCGTGGTTCCCGCTTGACCCCAGCCGGGGGGTAGGGGTAGGTTGATCCCGATTTTTTAGGGCTTGTTCCGATTCGTCACAAGCACTCCCGCGACGGTGCGAAACGAGCCTCCTTGCGCCTGCTTTCCGGGCGCGTCGCTTCGCTCAGGACCTAGCCTTCGAATGAAACAGCACTGGCTGATCGGCGGCCTTGCCGGCGTATTCGCTCTCGGCGGGCTCGCGTTCGTCCAGGGTGGTGGAGCGGGTGAAGGTGGCGCCGAGAGCGCCGCCGAGGCCTCGATCCAGCCCATCGCGTTTCCCCATAACCTGCACGCCGGTACCGAGCCCGGACAGGCGGCCATGAACTGCCAGTTCTGCCACTACTCGGCGGAGCGCTCGGTGGATGCGGGCCTCCCTTCCGTGGCTACGTGCTGGGGCTGTCACCAGGTGGTCCAGGGACAAAACAACCCTCAGGAAGTCGCCAAGATCCAGGGTTACATGGAGCGCGGCGAATCCATTCCGTGGGTGAGGATCTACAAGATCTCCGACCATGCCCATTTCCCCCACATGCGGCACATCAACGCCGGCTTCCAGTGCCAGGACTGCCACGGTGAGGTTCAGGACATGGGCGTACTTTCCGAGAGAGATCCGGTATGGGGTGGGGACAACATGGGCTGGTGCGTGGACTGCCATCGTCAGAACGAGGCGTCCATAGACTGCGCCGTCTGCCACTACTAGAGCCGGACACGACATCATGACCGACGGCATCAAGCGGCGCGACTTCCTCAAGGTGCTCGGAGTCTCCGGCGCCGGAGCGACCCTCGGGGGTTGCTCGACCGGGGACGTGGAGCGCCTTCTTCCTTACGTGGTAGCACCCGAGGAGATCACTCCCGGCGTCGCCACGTGGTACACGACGGCCTGCGGCGGATGCGCTGCGGGGTGCGGCATGTGGGTGCGGACGCGCGAAGGGCGCGCCGTGAAGGTCGAGGGCAACCCCGACCACCCGGTCTCGCAGGGCGGACTCTGCGCCCGGGGCCACGCCACGCTCCAGCACCTCTACAACCCGGACCGCTATCACGGCCCCATGGTCCGGGAAGGGGCCCGGATGCGTCAGGGTACCTGGGACGAGGCCGAGCGGCTGCTGGCCGCCCGTATCCAGGGCGCCTCCGGCGACGTGCTCTTCATCGGCGGAGACGTGGGTCCGACCCTCGATCTCCTCATCGACGATTTCATCGCCGCCCTGGGCGGGGAGCGCATCCGCTACGACGCCGTGTCCGATGCGCCGCTCCGTGAGGCCGTACGGATCGCGTACGGGGACGCCGGCCTTCCCGAGTACGACATCGCGGCCGCCCGGCTGCTCCTGTCGTTCGGAAACGACTTCATCGAGGACGGGCAGGCCCCGGTGGCCCACCAGAAGGGCTTCGCCCGGATGAGCGCCTCCGACGATCACGGCGGCAAGGGGCGCTTCGTCTTCCTGGGTTCGCGACTCTCCCTCACCGGCCTCAACGCCGACGAGTGGATTCCCATCCGTCCGGGCTCGGAGGCCGCCATCGCGCTGGGCATGGCCTCCGTCATCGCCGAGGGCGGCGCCGCGGGTCCGTATCAGAACCTGCTCCAGACCTACACCCCCGCGGTGGCGGCGGAAGCGTCGGGCGTGGGTGAGGACACGATTCGCGAGCTGGCGGCACGGTTCGCCGGAGATGGTCCCAGCCTGGCCATGGGGCCGGGCGTGGGCGCCCACCACCGCAACGCCACCGCCGCCAACCTCGCCGTCCTCATCCTCAACGAGGTCGCGGGCAACGTGGGACGGACGGTTCGGTACGGCACCGGCGCCGTGGGCACCACCAGCACCTTCGCCGACATGGAGCGGGCCATCGCCCGCATGGCGTCGGGTGAGGTGGGCGTGGTCATCGTCCACGGGACGAACCCGGCGTACTCGCTGCCCGAGTCGGCGGGCTTCAGGGAGGCTTTCGACCAGGTGCCCTTCAAGGTGTCGTTGGCATCGGCACCCGACGAGACCTCGGCCATGGCCGACCTGGTCATGCCGGACCGGCACTTCCTCGAGTCCTGGGGAGACTCCGCCGCGCGTACCGGCGTGGTGGCGCTGCAGCAGCCGGTGATGCAGAACGTGCCCCACTTCGACAGCAAGCAGGCGGGCGACGCCCTCCTCTCCGTGGGCGCGCACCTGGGGCACGATCTGGGGGCGGCCACGTTCTACGAGTACCTCCGGGCTCGCTACCAGACCATCCTGGACGGTGACTTCGAGACTGCGTGGCGCTTGGCGCTCCGGTCCGGTGTCATCGAGACGGGGGCGGCAGCCGCCCAGGCGCCTGCGCTGCAGGCCCCGGACGCCGCGCTGACCTTCGACGTTCCGGCCTTCGACGGAGACGGCGACCTCACGCTTCTGGTCCACCCCTCGTCGCGATTCGGTGGCGGCGAGTTCTCCAACAGCCCCTGGCTGCAGGAGCTTCCGGACCCGGTCTCCAAGATCACCTGGCATTCCTGGCTGGAGATGAATCCCGCCACGGCCGAGGCCAGGGGCATCGTGGAGGGCGACATCGTCACCGTCTCCTCGCCGCACGGCGAGGTGGAGGTTCCGGTCTGGCTCTACCCGGGCATCCGCGAGGACACCGTGGCGCTGGCCATGGGTGGCGGACACACGGACATGGGCCGCTGGGCCACGGGTCAGGGCGTGAACGCCGTGGCCCTGCTCCCGGCGGTGGCCGAGCAGCCGTCGGGCAGCTTCGTCACGGTCTCCACCACGGTCTCGGTGGTGCCCACCGGCGAGCGGCGGCGGCTGGCCAGCATCGCGGGCTCCGACCTGCAGTACGACCGGCCCATCGCTCCGGCGGTGGCGCTCGCCGATCTCGGTCATGCCGAGGACGATCACGGCGAGGAGGGGGCGCACCACGGTCCGCTGCAGGAGCTGCAGGGCGTGGGCGGATTCGTTCCGGTGGATGCGGAGGAGGGCGCCCCCCAGGCGTTCCCTCTCGAGGGCTCACGCCACGGCGAGTACGCCGGTGCCCACGAAGGGCCGCGCTGGGGCATGGCCATCGACCTGGACAAGTGCACCGGCTGCAGCGCCTGCGTGACAGCGTGCCAGTCCGAGAACAACATCCCGTGGGTGGGCGAAGACCAGGTCCAGATGGGCCGGGACATGAGCTGGATCCGGCTCGAGCGCTACTACGAGCACGTGGATGCCACCCACGCCAGCCACCTGGACGTCCGCTTCCTGCCCATGCTCTGTCAGCATTGCGGGAACGCGCCGTGCGAGCCGGTCTGTCCGGTCTTCGCCACCTACCACACGCCGGAGGGCGTCAACGCCCAGGTCTACAACCGGTGCGTGGGCACGCGGTACTGCGCCAACAACTGCCCGTACAAGGTCCGGGTCTACAACTGGTACCGATACACTGACGAGAACGTCCCCGAGCCGATGAACTGGCAGTGGAATCCGGACGTGACCGTCAGGACCAACGGGATCATGGAGAAGTGCTCCTTCTGCATGCAGCGCATTCGAGACGCCGAGAATCGGGCCGCCCTGGAGGGCGACCGCCCGCTTCGCGACGGGGAGATCGTGCCGGCGTGTCAGCAGAGCTGTCCGGCTGAAGCCATCGTCTTCGGAAACCTGCGCGACCCGAGCTCGCGCGTTTCCCAGGTGGTGGCGAGCGAGCGCACCTACAGGGTCCTCGACGAGCTCATCAACACCCAGCCTGCCGTGAATTACCTGAAGAAGGTCACGTTCCACGAGGTGTCCGGAGGGCACGAGTAATGGCCGTCGGCACCACCGAGCGCGGCGCGCTCACGCATCCGGACGTCACACGCCTCGACGACGTCAACCGTGATGTCCTCAAGATGCTGTCCGCCCCCGGGAAGGGGTGGTGGGCGCTCTTCATCCCCTGCATCCTGGGCATCGGGCTCTTCTTCGGGTCCTGGATCTACCAGATGGTCCGGGGGATCGGGGTCTCGGGGCTTACGTCACCCGTGGGCTGGGGCGTGTACATCACGACCTTCGTCTTCTGGGTCGGTATCGCCCACTCCGGCACGCTGATCTCGGCGATCCTGTTCCTGTTCAGGGCGCCCTGGCGACAGTCCATCTACCGGGCCGCCGAGGCCATGACCGTCTTCGCGGTCATGACGGCGGGTCTCTTCCCGCTCATCCACGTGGG
>CAYGKI010000246.1:0-2857 GCA_964350235.1 uncultured Gemmatimonadaceae bacterium
GGAAGCCCCGGGCGCCGGCGACCCGGGCATCGCGGAGCTCTGCCCGGGCGCCCGCCAGCGCCCGGCGCTCCCGTGCGGGAAGAGACGCCTCCCGTCCCTGCGCGCCGTTGGCCTTGTGCGGCTTGCACAGCAGGCAGCCCGCACGGCGGTTCTTCGGGCGGCGGCGCTTGTGGTGCATGAGAAGCCTTCCTGAAGGAGCTCGACCGATCCGGCTGACTACCCGATCCGCGTCCGGTGGTGCCTGTGGACCTGGACCGTCATCCCCATGGCTCAGTCCACGATGCGCCGCGCGGCCACCAACCTTGTCTCCCAGTAGTCGTTCTCCAGGCTGGAGACGCGGACCCCGCTGGAGCTGCTGTGAATGAAGTCTCCGTCGCCGATGTAGAGCCCGACATGGTCCGTCGCGCGGGAGCGCCCATCGGAGAAGCCCAGCACGTCCCCTTCCCGGAGCATCCCCCGGTCGGCAGGGACGGGCGAGCCCGCCTGGATCTGGGCCCAGCTCACGCGCGGGAGAAGGATGCCCGACTGGGCGTAGGCGTACTGGATGAGGCCCGAGCAGTCGAATCCGTCCTCTCCGGTGCCGCCCCACAGGTACGGCGTCCCGATGGACGCCAGCGCCACGGACACCACCGTGGCGGTGACGCTCCCTGTGGGCTCCGCGGCAGCCGCGGCTCCAGGCGACGTGGACGACGCGGGCGTGGGCGACGGCGAGGGGGCCGCCACTATGGACGGCCCGGCGGGAGGCGCGGGCCGCGGGGCCGGTGCGCCCACCATGGTGCACGCGCCGAGGGGGACGAGAAGCAGGCTCGGGAGATGTCGTCGTAAACGCATGTTTCCACCCTTGGGTCGGCGGCCCGCCAAGTCAACGCTTTCGTCGCGCTCCAGCGCGGTGTTGCGCTTCCGCCGCGACCCGGAGGGCTGGTGGCGATGCGCGGCCGATGGCGACGCGCGGCCGTCCGAAGGGAAGGGCACCAACCATGCCAGCGCCCAGATGCCGCGCGCCTACGGGATCATCACATAGCGGCAGGCACGAAGGCGGCAAGAATGCCCGGCTTCGGGAAAGAAGTGGTGCCTCCTGGGGCCTGTTGCGGACCCGCTACGGAACCACCTGTCCTGCATGGGGAAAGTCTACCGATTCGGCGGCATTCCCGAGCACCATGCGGAATGCATGAAAACCCGCGTCCTGCAAGGCTCCCAGCGCTCCGGCACGGCGGGGCACGGCCGTTGCCCCTCTCACGAGACGCATGGCCCGGCGTCCTCTCGAGACCCGCGGTCGTCTCATTTCACGCATGCGGCCCCAGCGGCCGAGGAGCACATGATGCAGGCACTGTTCGCACGGTTCTGGAGCGAGGACTCCGGCCAGGGGCTCACCGAGTACGCGCTGATCCTGGCGCTGGTATCCATCGGGCTCATCGCTGTGCTGGTCGTCTTCCGGGACGCTATCGGCGGCATCTTCGACCGGATCGCCCAGGTCCTCCAGGGCGCCCCTTCGGAGGGCTTCACGCCCGGCGGTTGAGCCGGGTGCCTTGCCCACGGTTGAACGCCCTCGGGCGTCGGGCGGCACCCGGGTCCATCCGGTGGTCGTCCGACGCTCGGGGCCGACCGGGGCACTTCCCCCCCGATAACCCCCCCACGAGTCGAGCCCATGTCTTCGCTGTCACCCATATTCTCGGAGCTGCTTCCCCCGACGCTCGTCATCGTTCTGGGGCTCGCCGTCTGGTATGACGTGCGCGAGCAGCGCATTCCGAACCCGGTGACGGCCGGGGGCTTCATCGCTTTCCTGGTGGCACGGGCCGTGGTGGGGCCCGAGGCGTTCGTGTCGGGGCTCGCCGGCGGCGGCGCCGGGCTGGTCCTCGGTATCGCGCTGTTCGCGGCCGGCGCCATGGGCGCCGGCGACGGGAAGCTCCTGGCGGCCGTGGGCGCCGCCCTCGGGCTCCAGGTCTTCCTTCTGTGCCTTCCGCTCATCGGCGCGTTCGGAGGATTCCTCGCGCTCATCGAAGCCGGACGCCGGGGAGCGCTCATGGCGACGCTGCGTCGCTTCAAGCAGCTCCTCTTCTACGTGGTGACCTTCGGCCGGCTCGGTGCCCGGCGGACGCTCGCCATGCCTGGCGCCGTCTCGGTCCCCTACGGCGTGGCCGTGGCGGCCGGCGCGGCCACGGCCTGGCTCGGATGGGGGTTCGGCCTATGAACGCCCGCCCGCTCCGCTTCTGGCGCGCCGAAGGCGGCCAGGCACTCACCGAGTTCGCCCTCGTGGTCCCCGTCCTCCTTCTCATGATCCTGGGGCTCGCCGAGTTCTCGCGGGCCTGGAACACGAGACAGGTGCTCACCGACGCGGCCCGCGAAGCCCTCCGGAGCTCCGTGGTGGCCAACCCCTCGTTCACCCAGCAGTCCATGCGGACCCTCATCGACCAGGCGCTCCAGCGCGCGGCGCTGGATCCCGCGAAGGCCGATGTGGTGGTGGACGGATGGAAGGCCGGCACGGGCACGCCCGCGCGCATCCGGATCGACTACCTGTACGAGTTCAGCTTCCTGGGTCCCGTCGTCGGATGGGCCACCGGGGGCAGGAGCCTGGCGCTCACCACTTCCTTCGTCATGCGAAACGAGTGATCGGAAGACCTCTATGAACACCTCAAGAACGTGGTGGATGCTCTTCGGGGCCGCCCTTTCGGGACTCCTGGCCGGCTATGTCGCCCTGGTCTACGTGAGCGAGGAGCCGGCGCCGCTGCAGGCGGCCACGCCCTCCCGGACCATCGTGGTCGCGGCACGGGACCTTCCCGCCGGAACCATCGTCACCCGCGAGGACGTGGAAACCCTGGCGTGGCCCGGCTCCGCTGTGCCCGAGGGAATCACACAGCAG
>CAYGKI010000246.1:2867-3806 GCA_964350235.1 uncultured Gemmatimonadaceae bacterium
CTACCTCGCACAGCAGGCCGGTGACGTGGTGGGGCGCGGGCTGATCGTTGAGGTCCGGAAGAGCGAGCCCATGCTCGACTGGAAGATGGCCGACAAGGAAGCGGGCGGTGGCTTGCCCATCACCATCCCGGAGGGCATGCGGGCCGTCTCCGTGGAAGTGGACGAGGTGGTGGGCGTGGCGGGGTTCGTCCTTCCCGGCACCCGCGTGGACGTGCTGGTGACGGTCATGCCCGGGACCGACCGGACCCAGACCACCACGCGCATCATCCTGCAGAACGTCCGGGCCCTGGCCGCCGACCAGAGGTATCAGCAGGAGATCCAGGGTGAGCCGCAGTACGTCACGGTGGTGACCCTCCTGGTGACGCCCGAGGAGGCCGAGGTGCTGACGCTCGCGGCCACGGAAGGACGCATCCAGCTGGCCTTGAGGAACACCCTCGACGCCGACCAGATCGAGACCTCCGGACGGAGGATCACCTCTCTGGTGACCGGCCCGCGTACATCGGCACCCCGCTCGTCGTCCGCCGCTCAACCGGTGGAGACCGTCGATCCGGATCGCGTGATCGAGAGCTACGAAGGTGGTCAGAGAACCCTGCTGCGTTTCGGACCCGGAGGCGGTCGATGAAGGACACGATTGAGCGCGGCGTGAGCCGCTGGTTGCTTCGCGGCGGACTGATCCTGGCCGTCCTGATCGCGGCGGCGCCGGGATCGGTCGCGGCCCAGACGTTCCTCACCGAGCCCGAGGGCTCCGTGACGCTGGCCCGCGGCACCTCGGCGGTCCTGGTGAGCCCGATGCAGTTCAGCCGGATCTCCATGGCCGATCCGGAGATCGCCGAGGCCGTCGTCATGTCGCCCACGGAGGTGCTCATCAACGGGCGCAACCTGGGGACCACCACCTTCGTGGTGTGGGACGAGTCGGGGATCCGCCGGATCTACGGGGTG
>CAYGKI010000246.1:3816-5220 GCA_964350235.1 uncultured Gemmatimonadaceae bacterium
GTTCGAGACCCTGTTCCCCGACGAGGACATCTACGTCCAGGCCAGGGGCAACACGCTGATTCTGTCCGGCCCGGTGAGCTCGGCTTTCGTGGCGCGCCGCGCACTCGAGCTGGCCGAAGGCACGGGTGCGGTGCTGGTGAACAATCTCCAGACGCCGGCGCCCAGCCAGATCATGCTCCACGTGCAGTTCGCCGAGGTCACGCGCAGCGCGCTCGCCGGCATGGGCAACCAGGTCGTCGACGTGCTGAACCCGCACGAGCTCCACGAGAGCGGCAACTGGCGCGGCCAGACCGAGTCCGACGGTGTGGTGGAGCTCTCGCTCATAAACAGCGACGCCCATCTCAGGACCATCATCAGGGCCTTCAAGGAGACCGGCGACTTCAAGAGCCTGGCCGAGCCCACGCTCCTTGCCCTGGACGGGGAGTCGGCGTCCTTCCTGGCCGGCGGGGAGTTCCCGTTCCCCACGGTTCAGGGCGCTCAGAACAGCAACGCGGTGAGCATCGAGTGGAGGGAGTTCGGCGTCCGGCTGAACTTCACGCCCACGGTGACCAACATCGGCAACATCCGCCTGGACATCGCACCCGAGGTGTCGTCCCTGGACTTCGCCAGCGGCCTCACCATCTCCGGCTTCCAGATGCCGGCCATTCTCTCTCGCAGAGCAGAAACGCAGGTCGAGCTTCGCGAAGGCCAGCACCTCGCCATCGCGGGCCTGCTCGACCGATCCATGCAGGAGAGCATCCGGAAGCTCCCTCTCCTCGGGGACATCCCCATCCTCGGATCCCTGTTCCGGTCCACGGAGGACCGACAGCAGGTCACCGAGCTCCTGGTGATCGTCTCGCCGCGGATCGTGGAGCCCACCGACGTGCCCCCCGAGCTGCCCACCGGCACGCCCGAGGAATGGGAGTGGGAGGAGTGGATGATGCCGGCGGACACTACCGGGCCTGGATCACGGCGCTGAAACGGCACCCGGCCAACGAGCACCAGCCAAGGAGACTGACACCATGAACCCAACGACGGAAAGCGGGCCTGGAGCCCGCGGCGAGGGTCGTCGGCGCTCCGCGGGCGTGTGGCGCCGCTGGGCGTCGGGCGAGCGCGGCTCCGTTTCGGTGGTCGTGGCGCTCTCCATGTCGGCGCTTCTGGCGCTCATGGCTCTGGGGATCGACCTGGGCGCCCTGTTCGATGCTCGCTCGGAGGCCCAGCGAGCCGCGGACGCGGCGGCCCTGGCGGGGGCCAGCGCGTTCCTGGACTACGACCGGAACAGCGCCCAGCCCCACGCCATCCAGCGCGCGGTGGAATTCGCCACCAGCAACGAGATCCGGGGCGAGCCCATCGAGGCCTCCGACGTCCAGTTCTCGGTGAATCTGGACAGCTCAACGGTGAGCGCACGGGTGACCCGCGGCGGGC
>CAYGKI010000247.1:0-5196 GCA_964350235.1 uncultured Gemmatimonadaceae bacterium
CGAACAGACCGTGGTCCTGTCGGGCGGCGCACCGTTGTCGGCGAACCTGAAGGACGAGTTCCTCACACACCTGCCGACGGTGATGATCGTCGACGGGCTCGGCTCGTCGGAGGCGGGCGGCCAGGTGTCGCAGGTGTCCACCGGGAGCGGCTCGACCACCGGCACCTTCGAGATCACCCCGGGCAACGTGGTGTTGTCGGCCGATCTCGATCGGGTGCTCCCGCCGGGTGACCCCGAGATCGGCTGGCTCGCGAAGACCGGGCGCTTGGCGCTGGGCTACCTGGGTGATCCCGACAAGACCGCGCGCACCTATCCGGTCGTCGACGGTGTCCGCTACGCCATTCCGGGCGACCGGGCCCGCCTGCTCGAGGACAACGTCGTCGAGTTGCACGGCCGCGACTCGGTCACGATCAACTCCGGCGGCGAGAAGATCTTCGCCGAGGAGGTCGAGGCAGCGATCAAGTCGCACCCGGGCGTGTACGACTGCATCGTCGCCGGCCGACCGAGCGAGCGCTGGGGCAACGAGGTCGTCGCCATCGTGCGCATCCGCTCCGGCCACGACGTCGACGACGACGCACTCCTGGCCGCAGCTGCACGGCACATCGCTCGCTACAAGTTGCCCAAGGAGATCCGCTACGTCGAGGAGATCGTGCGATCGCCGAGCGGAAAGGCCGACTACCGCTGGGCCAAGCAGGTCGCCGCCGCGGACGCCGCGCCGTAGCCTCGTCGGGGTGAGCACACCCTCGAGTGACGCATCGGACCGCCCAGCCCGCGGGGCCACCGCAGGTTCGCGATCGTCGTGGGACACCGAGGAGTTGCCGCAGGGCGATGAGAAGGTCGCTGCGGTGCAGGGCATGTTCGATGCCATTGCGCCGCGGTACGACCGCCTCAACCGGATCATCTCGCTGCGTCTCGACGTGCGCTGGCGAAAGCGTGCCGTCCGCGATCTCGCGCTCGCTCCCGGCAGCCTCGTGCTCGACCTGGCCAGCGGCACCGGTGACCTGTGCATCGATCTCGCCGAGGCCGGCATCCGCCCGATCTCGATGGATCTCAGCTTCGGCATGCTCAGCGCCGACCGTTCGGGTGCCCCCCGAGTCCAGAGCGACATCCTGCGCCTCCCCGTGCCCGACGCATCCGTCGACGGCGTCACCTGTGGCTTCGCCCTGCGCAACCTGCTCGACCTCCCCACGTTCTTCACCGAACTGGGCCGCGTGGTCCGTCCGGGCGGCCGTATCGCCCTGCTCGACGTCAGCGTGCCGAGCAATCGGGTCGTGCGGTGGGGCAACGACATCTACTTCGGCAAGGTGGTGCCGAAGATCGGCGCGCTGCTGTCCGACGGGGCCGCCTACCGCTACCTGCCCAAGAGCGTCGCCTACCTCCCGAGCCCCGACGAGATGTTGGCCTCGCTCGCCGACGCCGGCTTCCACGACGCCGGCCACGAACAGCTGTCGGGCGGGCTCACGCAGCTGATGGTGGCAACACGCCGGTGAACCCCGTGCGGGCGGCGACCGACGTGGGTGCGGTGACCGGGTTGCGTGCGGTGACCGGGCCGTTGGCTGCCCACGTGGCCGAATCGGTCGACCTCAACGACATCGCCGGTGACGACGGCGTGCTCTTCGTACGCAATGCCGTCGGACTGGCGGGCCGGGGCGTCGCTGCGCGGTGTGCCGTCGACGAGGCGCCGGCGCTCCTCGCTTCGATCGAGCACCGTTGCGAACTCGTCGACGCCACGCGACACAGCCCGGTTGCCGTTGGGGTGGTGCCGTTCGTGCCCGGCGCTCCGGGAACGATGATCATCCCGCACGTGACGGTACGCAAGCACCGCGACGGTACCTCCTCCGTCACCGTGGTCGGTGACGCCGAGGAGCAGTTCGACCCGGCCGTCGTGCGTGCAGAACTCACCGAACGCCGCCCCGCTGCGCCGACTGCGTCGGGCTACACGATCGAACCCGGTGTGGAGGTCGAGCACTACCTGGCCGCGGTGGCAGCGGCCCGCGACGCCGTGCGGCGCGGGGAGCTCACCAAGGCGGTGATCGCCCGGCCGATCGTCGTCCGGGCCACCGCCCCGATCGACGTGCACGCCGTCCTCCGTCGCCTCAAGGCCAGCTTCGGCTCGAGCTACCGCTACTCGATCGACGGCTTTGTCGGTGCATCGCCGGAGTTGCTCGTCGAGATCGACGGGCCGGTGGTCCGATCGCACCCGCTGGCCGGCACCGCGCCCCGCACGGGTGACGCCGACAACGATGCCCGCATCGCCGCAGATCTGATCGCCAGCACCAAGGACCAGATCGAACACCGCGTCGTGATCGACGTGGTGCACGAGGCGCTGCTCCCATGGGCCAGCTACCTCGACTGGGAGCCGGAGCCGTCGATCGTCACCGTCGCCAACGTGCAGCACCTCGGTACGCGAATGGAGGGCATGCTCTCCCAACCGGGCCCGAACGTGCTCGAACTGGTCCGAGCGCTACTGCCGACACCCGCGCTCGGCGGGCATCCCCGTGCCGCGGCGATCGAGTTGATCGAACGTGTCGAGGGCTTCTCACGCGGGCGATACGGCGGTGCGGTCGGTTGGGTGGACGCCCTCGGCAACGGAACCTGGGCCGTGGCCATCCGTTGTGCCGAACTGTCCGACGATCGCTGCTCGGCCCGGCTCGTCGCGGGCGGCGGCATCGTGGCCGACAGCGATCCGCTGGTCGAACTGGCCGAGACCCAGGCCAAGTTCCAGGCGATGCTCAGCGCCATCGTGCGACCCTGACCGGCGCAGGAGGTGCCGGACACGTCTGCGGCATGCGTCAGGTCGTGGCCGTCGAATGTCGGTCGACGGCGAGCTCCACCGCCGCATGGATCGTGTCGTGGACCGTCACGTTGCGCTGACGGTCCGACGGCACACACGCCACCCAGGGACCCGGTAGCGCCAGCTGTGCCTGCAGTTCCTCGAGTGTCTCGACCGAACGCGACTCGAGGCCGTGCGCAGCAGCCAGCGCAACGATGTCGACCCCGAGCGGCGTGCCGAAGAGCTGCTCGAACCGGTCGTGTCCCACTGCCGACGCCTGCGGCAGGAACGAGAAGATCCCGCCGCCGTCGTTGTCGACCACCACGATGCGCAGGTCGGCGCCACGATCGGTCAGGCCCACCAACGCGCTGCTGTCGTGCACGAAGGCGAGGTCGCCGACCAGCACGACGGAGGGCGCCCCGTCCAACGCCAGTCCCAACCCGGTCGAGACGACACCGTCGATGCCGTTGGCTCCCCGGTTCGCGTGGGCCGTGGCGTTCGGTCCTCCGAACCATTCGAGGTCGCGCACGGGCATCGACGATGCGACCGTGAGACGACCCCCGGGGGGAATGTGATCGGCCACGACCCTGGCGACCTGTGGTTCGGTGATCTCGTCGAAGCCGGCCAGCGCCGCGACGATCGCCGTGTCGGCGACCGCTGCGGCGTCTTCCCACTCGGTCCGCCACGAGGTCGTCGCCGATGCGGCAGCTGCCGGGTCGACCGTTCGTCTCGCCGTGGCAGCGAGGACGTCGCTCACTGCGCAGACTGCGGTGACGTCGTGGTCGGGGTCGATCACACCCGGGCCGCCGACCTGGACCAGCGTCGCACCCGCCCGCGTTGCCCGATGACACCACTGGGCGAGCACCTTGGACGCCGCTGGGCGCCCGATCCGGACGATGACGTCGGGCAGGTGGTGCTCGGCGAACCCGCTGTGACGCAGGAGCGCGTCGGCGGCGGTGATCACGCCCGGGAGCTGACGCATCGCCGAGACCGGATCGGCCACGATCGGCCATCCGGTGCGCTCGCGCATCGTTGCGACGTCCTCGGGCGCCACCCCGCTGCGCCCTCCGACGAGGATGATGCCGCGCTCGGCGTCGAGCGCCGGCACCGCATCGAGGGTCGGCGATGGCGCGCCGGCGGGTGTGGAGCTGGGCGCGGAGCGTTCGTGGCGCTCGGGCAGGGCTCCCGCCCGGCCGAGCAGGGGCTCGCGGAATGCGAGGTTCAGCTGCACCGGCCCGTCGTCGGCGTGCGCCCACACGACTGCTGCGAGGTCGCGCCAGGTGTCGGCCTCGGACTCGGCCGGGACGCCCGGATCGCCGAACCAGCGGACGTGCTTGCCGTAGAGGTCGATCTGGTCGATGGTCTGCGGCGCGCCCACGCCGCGAAGTTCCTCCGGACGGTCGGCGGTGAGCACGATCATCGGGACGTTCGACAGTCCGGCCTCCACCACCGCCGGGAAGAAGTTGGCTGCCGCGGTGCCGCTCGTGCACAGCAGCAGTGCGGGGATCCCGTCGACACCGGCACCGAGGGCGACGAATGACGCCGACCGTTCGTCGTGGACCACATGGGTGCTGATCTCGGAGCGGTCGGTGATGGCGAGGGCCATCGGCGTCGACCGGGATCCGGGAGCGATGACGGCGCAGGTGACGCCCCGCTCGATCCACTCGTCGACGAGCGTCGCGCAGTAGGTGGCCTGGATGTCCTGGGGCGCCAGCGTCATGATGATCAGACGATAGGCGCGTAGCGTGGCGGTCATGTCTGTCGACGACTCGTCTGCGCCAACGCACGAACACGCTCGCCGAACCGTGCGGGTCGAGGTCTGGTCCGATGTGGTGTGTCCGTGGTGCTACATCGGCAAGCGGCGATTCGCGACCGGCCTCGAACAGGCCGTGGACCAGTTGTCCGCCGCCGGAATCGATGTCGACTTCGACGTCACCTACCACCCGTTCCAGCTCGATCCGACCGCTGCTCCTGGCGTGGCCGGACCGGTCGTCGAGGCCTATGCGAAGAAGTTCGGCGGGATCGAGCGCGCCGAGGCGATCATCGCGAACGTCTCTGCCACGGCAGCCGAGGTCGGTCTGGCGTTCGACATGGCAAACGCCCTTCGAGCCAACACCCTGCTGGCGCACCGGTTGATCTGGTGGGCAGGTCAGGCGTCGTCGCCGATCGCACAGGCCGACATGAAGGAGCGGCTGCTGCAGGCCTACTTCGTCGACGGGCTCCACATCGGCGACCCCGATGTGCTCGCCGACTGTGCCGCCGAACTCGGCGCCGACCGCGACGACGTGGCGTCGTTCCTCGCATCCGATGCGGGCGTCGCGGAGGTCGAGTCGGAACTCGCCACCGCCTACGACAACGGCATCACGGCGGTCCCCACGTACGTGATCGACGGGCGCTGGGCGATTCCCGGCGCCCAGGAGCCC
>CAYGKI010000248.1:0-5189 GCA_964350235.1 uncultured Gemmatimonadaceae bacterium
CATGTCGGCGCACCGGCCCACTTCGGGGCCGTCGCCCCCGTACGCGGGCGCCAGGAGCTTCTCGCCGGTTCGCGGGTCGTGGAAGCAATACGGCCACCCGAAGTCCGAGCCTTCCGTGATACGGACGAACTCCTCGGAAGGCATCTCGGTGTTGTCCTCGACGTCGAAGATGTCCGGCCACATGGTGTCGAGCTGATCGCGCCCGTGGACCACACCGTACAGCGTTCCGTCGCCGGGGTGCATGCGCAGCGCGACCACGTTCCGGAGGCCCGTGGCGAACCGCGTCCCGTCGGACTGGGTCAGACCGGTGGCACCGGGGGCGAACCGCCAGATGCCGGCCCGGGTCTCCAGTTCCGGACACGGGTCCTGTCCCGGGGATCCCGCCGTGCGTGCCTCGGTCATGCACGCGTTGGAGGGCGATCCGATGTTCACGTAGAGCGCCCCGTCGTCGCCGAGCGCGATGCTCTTGGCGGTGTGGTTCCGGGTATCCGGGAGGCCCGACACCAGCGTGTCCGGCTGCCCTGAGGGCCGGAGCGCCCCGGCCTCGAAGGGATAGCGCAGCACGGCGTCGTTGGGAGCGAAGTACACCGCGCCGTCGGCGACGATCACGTCGTTCCCGCCGTTCTCGCCCCACGACTCCCGAACGTCCGCCCGGCCGTCGCCGTCCGTGTCCCGGAGCACGGTGACCCCACCGGGGACGGGCGTGCGGTCTGGTCCGGTAGTGGTGTTCCGGCGGGCCACGAAGATGTCGCCGTTGGGCGCGATGTCGATATGCCGTGCCCCGGTGACGCCGTCCGCCACCATGACGGCGCAGAACCCGTCGGGAACCTGGATGCCGCCGTCGTTCACGGCGCACCGCTCCGCCAGCGTGGACGATGCCCCGTCCTCCGTGGGCTCGCCCGGCGCGCAAGCACCGGCAAGCATGACGAGAGCGGCGGACATGAGATGACGCGATACCGTGCTCGGTCGGGTGGTCATGCTTCCTCCTGGATCTGCTTACGAGGTGTGGTGAGGCCTTCGCGGACCTCGTCCGGGACCCGCATGGGCCGGCGATGGGGACCGACCCAGACGGCGGTGACGCGCGCCTGGGACACCACGGTTTCCGTGCCGTCAGGCTCCGGTCGGACCATGGACTGTGCCAGGAGCATGCTGGTTCGGCGGAACGACTCTGCGTGGGTCCGGACCAGCAGCCGGTCCCCCCGTCGCGCCTCGGCGAGATAGTCCACCTCGATGCGCACCACGAATATGCCCCAACCCCGCTCCCCCAGCACCGACCACGAGAAGCCCGCGGCCTCGAGGGCCTCGAAGCGCGCGTGCTCGAAGTAGTTCAGAAAGACCGCATGGTTCACGTGGCCGAACGAGTCGAGCTCGGAGCTCCGTACCACGATAGCGGTCTCCGCCACCGGGACCATGGCCTCCGCGGCGCCGGTCATGCGGTCGTCCTGGGCCCGGAGGGCCCGTGAGGCTGTGGCTTCATGTGTCGGGGATGCGGGTCACTCGGGCCGCGCGGGAGCGACGCGGCCGGGTCCGTCGACCTGCAAGAAAGATCGGCGGTGGGAAGCGGGCGGCAAGGAGCCACGGCCCGGAGAGGGCCGTCGGGCCCGTCCCGACCGGGCCCCGGGTTCGGCGACGCTTTTCCGGTGGCCCCGACGAGGGGGAGGCCGGAGATTCCCTCCATGGACACGAGAGCACTTCCTCCGGAGCCGCGCATGCGCGAGGCGTTCATGACCGGTGACGGGAACTGGGACGGGATCTTCTGGGCGGGGGTCCGCTCCACCGGGATCTTCTGCCGACCGAGCTGCCCGGCGCGGAAGCCCGACCCCCGTCGGCTCGTCTTCTTCGCCACCCCCGAAGACGCCGTGCAAGCCGGGTTCCGCGCGTGTCTCCGGTGCCGTCCCACGGAGCCCCCCGGCGCCCCGCCGGACTGGCTCCGCCCGCTGCTGGAGGCCATGGAGCGGGACCCGGGTCGCCGTTGGACCGGCGAGGACCTGAGGCGCCTGGGTCTGGCTCCGGATCGCGTGCGCCGTTGGTACCAGAGGACTCATGGCATGAGCTTCCAGGCCTACCATCGGGCGCGGCGACTGGGCGGCGCGCTGGAGGAGGTACGTGACGGTCAGGCCGTGAGCCGGGCCGCTTTCGAGGCCGGGTACGACTCGCTCTCGGGCTTCCAGGAGGCGTTCAAGCAGACCTTCGGCGCCTCGCCCACCGCGTTGGGCGACGTGCTGGTGGTCCGCGTGGAGCAGGTGGTCACGCCCCTCGGTCCCATGGCGGTGGCTGCCTCGGAACGGGGCGTCCACCTCCTCGAGTTCGCCGATCGACGGCACCTGGACCGGCAGATCCGCAGTACGGCGAAGCGCCTGAACGCCGTCTTCGCGCCGGGAGCATCGGCCGCGAGCGCCATGGCCCGCGAGGCGTTGGCGCGCTACTTCGCAGGCGAGCTCGACGCCTTCGGCGGTCTCCCCACGGCGCCGGCCGGGACTTCGTTCCAGCGCGGCGTATGGGCGCGGCTCGAGTCCATTCCGGCGGGGGAGACGCGCAGCTACGGCGAGGTGGCTCGGGCCATGGGTCGGCCCGCCGCCGTACGCGCGGTGGGCACCGCCGTGGGCGCCAACCCGCTGGCCATCGTGGTGCCCTGCCACCGGGTGGTGGGGGCGGATGGGCGGCTCACCGGCTACGCCGGGGGGCTGTGGCGAAAGCGGCGGCTTCTGGAGCTGGAGCGAAGGGTGCGCGCGGGCTGATTCAGACCGCGACGGCCACCTTGCCGAAGCGCCGATCGCGCCTCCGGTACGCGTCCACGGCGCCCGCCAGGTCCTCCGCGTCGAAGTCCGGCCACATGCGGGGGGTGAACAGCAGCTCGGCATAGGCGCACTCCCACAAGAGGAAGTCGCTCAAACGCTGCTCTCCGCCCGTCCGAATGAGGAGGTCCACGTCCTGGGCGGGACCCGTGTCGTTCATGGCTCGGCCGAGGAGGTGGGCCATGTCGGCGCGCTCTACCGTCTCCAGCTGGGCGGCCTCCCGGACGGCGGCGGTGATGAGGTCGCGCGCCGAGTAGTCCACGGCCAGGCGAAGCCGCATCCGGCATCCACCGCGGGTGAGGGCCTCCGCCCTCTCGATGGCCCGGACCAGCGGCGCCTCCAGGCGGTCCCGCCGACCCACCACCTTCAGAGACACTCCGTTGTCCGCCAGCTCCTCCGTCTCCGTCCTCAGGTACCGGGCGAAGAGCTTCATGAGGAGGCCGACCTCCCGGGGAGGCCGCTTCCAGTTGTCGGAGGAGAAGGCGTACAGGGTGAGGACGCGGACGCCGAGGTCGGGAGCGGCCTCCACCACCCGGCGCACCGAGCGCGCGCCCTGGCGGTGGCCCCACTCCCGGGGTCGGTTCCGAGCGTTGGCCCAACGGCCGTTGCCGTCCATGATGATCCCGACGTGCAGGCCCGGATCGCTTCCGTTCCTGGAAGGAGTCTCGGTCATGTGGCCTCGCCTCGTGTCACGTACGCGCCCACTTCCCTCACCTAGACCCCTCCTCCGTCTGTTCGCGCGTCGCGTGAATGATGGCTTCCATGTGATCGAGGTACGCCTCGAGCTCCTGCCTGCCCAGAGACGTGAGCTCGTACTCCGTCCGGGGCGTGCGACCGTCGAACGTCTTCTTGCAAAGCACGTACCCCGCGTCTTCCAGACGCCGGGCATGGGCACTCAGGTTGCCGTCGGTGAGGCCGAGCAGGGCCCTGAGGTCCGTGAAGGTGAGCGACCCGTTCACGGCCAGGGCGCTGACGATGCCGAGGCGAACACGTTCGTGGATGACGCGGTCCAGTTCCAGGGCCCCACCCTCGGGGTATCCTTCGACGGACGAGAGCGACGGAGCCGCGGCTCCCCCACCGGACGTGGTGGCGATCCCGCGCTCAGCCCCCATGTCGCCTCCAGATCACCAGGCCGAAGACCAGGTGGAGGCCCCCGAAGCCGGCGGCCATGAAGGCATCGCCCCACGCGGCCGGTGCCAGGAGAGCCGCGGTGCCCACCGCCATGAAGGCCACACCCATCAACGGAACGGGGCGGACCGAATGGGAGCCTGCGGCCACCACGGCGGCACCGTAGAGCATGAGCCAGCTTCCCGGGAGGAGCCAGATGGCGCCGACGCGGAGACACGCCAAGGTCAGCATGGCGCCGACGACCAGAGGCGGGACCACGTTCCAGAGGAACTTCCGCCCGGGTCCGGTGAGGAGGGTCATCCCCTCCGAGCGGGACTTGCGGTCCATGAGGTAGACGGCCGTGCTCAGCGACAGCGCGGCGGCACCCAGCCACGCGCCCAGCCAGGTCCAGAGCCCCGAGGCGCTCCATGCCACGACGGCGGCGCCCAGGGCGATGACACCCATGGAGATGACGCCCAGCCCGGACACGTGGGTGAAGGATCCCGAACGCTCCATGGTCTCGCGGATGTACCGGAGGTCGTCCATGGCGCGATCGTGCAGCGCCAACGGAGGCCGCTGAGTAGACCGGAGCTTTCGTGCGGGGAGCGTCATGAGGTCAGGATCGGCCTAAGACGCGGTCTCGTCAAGCACTTTGTGCGACAGAGCGGGGTGCGACCACCGAAAGCCTTCCGGGAAGCACCCGCACATCCAGCGTCCGCTCGGCCGCGATACGCACCTCGCCGTCCATCTCGAAGCGCGGCGGCTCGGGAAACGTCACCCTGAACGAGCGGTCGTCCAGCACCTCGACCCGGTCCGAGGCCACATGCCGTCCCTTCTCCGCCGCGTTGAACAGCTTGAGGCGCTGAAGCGGCCGCGCGTCCAGGATTCGGCAGGCGTGGAGGCGACCGTCGTCCACCGTCGCGCCCGGGGCGATGGGGAATCCACCGCCGAAGAAGCACCCGTTGGAGATGGTCAGCATGAGATAGCGGTCGTCCTCGGAGCGGCCCTCACGCACGCGGCCATCGCCCGTGGTCAGGTCGATGCGGGCGCCCGGGAACCGGAAAAGCTGCCCCAGCGCGCTCACCTTGTAGAGAAGCTCCCCCTTCAGGAAGCGCGAGCGCGCCGCCGCATCGATGACGGCGATGTCGCCGCGACGAAGTCTTTCGGCGAGCACTCGAGGGTCGCGATCGACGCGGGCAGGGCCGCTGAGTCCGTCGGCCTGGGCGGCGCGACTGCGGCGGAGCAGGGTCTTCCCCCCGTCCATGGTGCCAGTGGGACGTGTGTGAC
>CAYGKI010000249.1:0-5163 GCA_964350235.1 uncultured Gemmatimonadaceae bacterium
TCACGACGGACACGGAAGGTCACCGCCTCACCGGGCTCGTAGCTGGCCAGGATCGAGCGTACCCGCTCCGGGTCGTCCGTGGCCCGTCCGTCGATCTCGAGGATGACGTCCCCCGCCTGAAGGCCCAACGCCGAGCGATCGGGGACGGACGCCACCAGGACGCCCCGGTCGGTCCCGAAATAGGTCCCCAGCTCCGGATTCACCTGCACCAGCTCCAGGCCCTCACCCCCGCGTCCCCGGAGATCGAACCATACGGGCGCGTCGCCACGGGGTGCCTCGAAGCGGAAGGCCATGGGCGCGTCGGGGGGGTGTGGCGCCACCACGGGACCCAGGGCTCGCATGCGATCCCCGAGCGCCCTCATCTCCTCACCGAACCGATCCTCGTTCCAGCCCCGAGGCCCCACGGTGAAGGTGCGCCACGAAGCGAGATCCTCGGCCTCCACCACGGTCCGCTCCGTTCGTCCGTCCCTGAGGTACTCCACCTCGACCTCGTCGCCTGGATCCACGTCGCGGATGAGGGCGAGCAGGCGCTGCGGCGCCAGGGCCCGGTCGGGATCGAGATCCTCCTCCTGCCGGGTATCCAGCGGAGCGGTGAGGGAACGGCCGTCCAGTCGCGTGATCACGTCCCCTTCCCTCAGGCCCGCCCGATGGGCCGGGCCGTCCTCCAGGACCTCCGTGACGCGGGCGCCGTCGACCTGCTCGGACGGCTCGGTCATGATCACCGAGATCCCGAGCCGCGGCCGGCTCAGCCCCGACAGCGACCGGGCGACGATCCGCTCCACGTCGGGCATCCGCACGCACACGCAATGCTCGAGCTCGGTCCCGTCCCTGTCCACGCACCGGCACTCACGCTCACCCTCGGGCTGCTGAGCACTCAAGGCTCCGGCTCCCACACCCGCGGACATCGCGAGCAGGAAGGTCAATCCGGCCGCCCTCATCCATCCCATCGTCATCTTCACGCTCCCGCGTTGAATGGTCCTCACGACCGTGGGACGCGGGAGACGACGACGGGGGTTGCCCGGCAGGGGCGGCACGCCCCTCAGGATGGTCCGGGGCTACAGGGGAATGTTGCCGTGCTTCCTGGGCGGGTTCTCGTCCCTCTTGTTCCGGAGCATGTCCAGCGCCGAGATGAGCCGGGGGCGGGTCTCGCGTGGGTCGATGACGTCGTCCACGTACCCCCGCGCCGCCGCCACGTACGGGTGCGCCAGCTTCTCGCGGTACTCCTCGATGCGCCGCTCCGTGGCCGCCTCGGGATCGTCCGACTCGGCGATCTCCTTTCGGAACAGGATCTCCACGGCGCCCTTGGGGCCCATGACGGCGATCTCGGCCTGTGGCCAGGCCAGATTGACGTCGCCACGGATGTGCTTGGAGTTCATCACGTCGTAGGCGCCGCCATACGCTTTCCGGGTGATGACGGTGACCTTGGGCACCGTCGCCTCGGCGAACGCGTAGAGGAGTTTCGCTCCGTGACGGATGATGCCGCCGTGCTCCTGGGCCACGCCGGGGAGGAAGCCCGGCACGTCCTCGAGGACCACGAGGGGGATGTTGAACGCATCGCAGAACCGCACGAAGCGCGCGCCCTTGTCCGACGAATCGATGTCCAGCACGCCGGCCAGCACCGCGGGCTGGTTGGCGACGATGCCCACCGGCTGCCCGCCCAGGTGCGCGAAGCCCACGAGGATGTTGCCGGCGAAGTGCTCGTGCACCTCGTAGAACTCCCCCTCGTCGACGACGCGACGGATGACGTCGCGCATGTCGTAGGGCCGGTTCGGGTTCTCCGGGACCAGGTCCAGCAGCGCCTCGTCCTGTCGGTCGTGGGGGTCGGACGCCTCGACGGACGGCGGCAGCTCGCGATTGTTCTGCGGAATGAAGCGCAGGAGGTCACGCACGGCGGCGATGCACTCCGGCTCCGAATCCATGGCGAAATGGGCCACGCCGGACGTGGATGCGTGCACGTCGGCACCTCCGAGGCCCTCCATGTCGATGTCCTCGTGGGTGACGGTCTTCACCACGTTCGGTCCCGTCACGAACATGTAGCTCGTCCCACGGACCATGTAGACGAAGTCGGTGATGGCCGGGGAATAGACGGCGCCCCCGGCGCAGGGACCCAGGATCAGGCTGATCTGGGGGATGACCCCCGACGCCAGCGTGTTTCGCAGGAAGATGTCCGCGTATCCGCCCAGGCTCACCACGCCTTCCTGGATGCGCGCCCCGCCGGAGTCGTTGAGCCCGATGAGGGGCGCGCCGTTCTTGAGCGCCATCTCCTGGATCTTCACGATCTTCTCGGCATGCGCTTCGGAAAGCGACCCGCCGAACACGGTGAAGTCCTGGCTGAACACGTAGACCAGCCGTCCGTGGACGGTGCCGTATCCCGTGACGACGCCGTCCCCGAGGATCTTCTGGTCCCCCAGGCCGAAGTCGGACGACCTGTGGGTGACGAACCGGTCGAGCTCGATGAAGGACCCCTCGTCGAGGAGCAGGTCCAGGCGTTCCCGCGCGGACAGCTTGCCCCTGGCGTGCTGGGCCTCGACGCGCTTGGCCCCACCGCCCTCTTCGGCCGCGGCCCGGAGCTCTCTCAGCGTTTCCAGCTTCTGTTGGATCGACATCAGCGACTTGCTAGCCTGTGGGTATCGGGTTCAAAGCGCGTTCCTCGACGCTCACCACCTGGGTGCGGCGCACGACACGTCCATCCACCACCGTGAAGACGCCGGTGGCGCCTTCCAGGTCCTCCAACCCCTCCAGGGTCTCGAGGATCTGGTCGGGCGTCCGGGCACCCCTCCTCAAGGCCTCGAGGAGCAGCAACGCGGCATCGTATCCGATGGCCGGTACCGCGCTCACCAGCGTCCGCTGGAAATGGGTCTCGTACGCTTCCTTGAAGCGCTGAAAGCCTGGCGCGTCGGCCCCCGCGCCCATGGCGGCCGTGGCCACTACACCGTCCGTGTGACGACTGTCCACACGCCGCAGCGTCTCCGCGTCTGTCCATCCTCGGGTGCCCATCACCTCGATGCCCAGGGTGTCCAGCCCGAAGTGCGTGATCTGGGGCGCCAGCAGCTCCACATCCTCAGCCGGCACCGGAACGAAGACGCCCACCGGGTCCAGCAGCTCCACGTGGAGCGTGTCGTCCTCCGTGAGCCCCAGCGCGGCGATCTCGTCCCGGCGCAGCGCGTCCCGGGCGGAACGGATCTGGGTCTCGAAGAACGTCGCGCCCTCGTCGTAGGCGAAGCGCCCCACGGTGGGAATCCCGAAGCGAAGCAGCTCCCGCTCGAAGAGCCCGGCCTCCCTGGCGGAGAGCGCCGAGGTGGACTCGATGAACGCTACGCGTTGATAGCCGCGCACGGCCGCCTGGCGGGCCAGATCGTGGATTCCCGCCGAGTCTACGCCTTCCAGGGAGAACACGCCTTCGGCTGCCAGGCCGGGCGCCCTGGCGGTGGGGGATACCAGCGGTACCGTTCCGGCGCGGGCGCCCGCCGCCGCGTCCAGGGACAGCTCCTCGAGGAAGCCGACGATCCCGGACGCGCCCGAGCGCTCCAGCTCGGCGACGACCTGCGCGGTCCGACCGACGTCACCGCCGTCGTCCCGGATCTCCACGCTCACGTCCAGGTCCGCTCCGGAGTAGCGCACGGCTGCGACCTCCACACCTTCCAGAACCAACGCGGAGAAAGACGCCAGGGCCGGCGCCCCGTCCAGCGGCAGCACCACCCCCAGGGAGACCTCTCGCGTGGGCAGGTAGTCCTCGGGCAGCTGGCCTGCCAGCACCTGCGCCACCAGGGCCGCGTCCGGGCCCGCCGCCCCGTGGATGCGGGCCTCTCGGGCCAGGGAGTCGGCCAGCACGGCGTTGCCCCGATAGAGGGCGAGGGCCGCCACGCGCACCTCCACCGGCGGGCGCGCATCGGCGTCCACCGCGGCATCGGTCAGGAACGCCTCCAGCGCGGCGTCCGGCGCGCTCGGCACCACCGCGCGGGCCAGCTCGACGACCCTGGCGGCCAGCCCGGGCTCCTCCAGGGCCGGCAAGGCAGCCAGACGCTCCAGCGCCACCTCGGGCCGATGGGCGGCCGCCTCCGCACGGAGGACGCGGAGCTCCGGCACCCGCGGGTCCGTGGCGGGAACGAGCTCCAGGTAGCGCGTCACCGCCGCTTCGGCGACCTCGCCCTCCCCGGCGGCCACGCCGGCCCGAGCCACCAGAAGAAGCGCCCGGCCCGAGACCGCGGACGCAGGCATCTCCTCCACCACGCGTCGCGCCAACCTCAGCGCCTCGGCGGGATTGCCGCCGGACAGCGCGGCTTGGGCCCGGGCCACCAGCTCCGCCGCCTCGGCCTGCCTCCCCGGCGGCAGCGGCGCCACCTCCAGCACCGGGTAATCCGCTTCCCTGGGCGCCGGACCATCGGGAGTGCCGGACTCGGGCACGGCGCAGCTCGCCGCGCCCCAGACCACGAGGGCGCAGACGAAGCGCCCGGACGCGGTCCGCGTCCGGGCGCTCGCACGACGCGTCAGCATCGCTGATCTCGTCGGGATGGGCTCGCGGGGATCAGTCGTCCGACTCCCCGGCCGAGCCCTCCGCCTCCTCGGCCGCCGCTTCGGCGGCGCGGATCTTCGCAGCGTCGATCTCCTCCTGCGACTTCCGCTCCGGCACCTCGGTGACCTCGAGGACGATCCGCCGGTTGGCGGCGTCGGACTCGATGACCCGGAGGGAGACCGTGTCACCCTCGCCGTAGTACTCGTCCAGACGGTCGGCGTCCTCGATGCCCGTGTGCGACGCGGGCACGAAGCCCTCGATGTCGTCGCCCAGGTCCATGACCACGCCCTTGTCCTGCACGCGGGCCACCTGACCGTCCTGCTCCACGCCCGGTGCAAGGCGCTCGGAGATGACCGGCCACGGATCGTCGGAGAGCTGCTTCATGCCCAGGCTGATCCGCTTGTTCTCGGCATCCACGTCCAGGACCATGACTTCCAGGTCCTGGCCCTTCTGGACCACCTCGGACGGATGCTCGACGCGGCGCGTCCAGCTCATGTCGGACACGTGGACCAGCCCGTCGATGCCCGGCTCGATCTCCACGAAGGCGCCGAACGAGGTGAGGTTCCGGACCGTGCCCGTGAGCGTGGTGCCGGTGGGGTACTTCACCGGCAGCGCCAGCCACGGATCCTCCTCGATCTGCTTCATGCCGA
>CAYGKI010000250.1:0-5147 GCA_964350235.1 uncultured Gemmatimonadaceae bacterium
GCATCTGCCGGAAGAAGAAGGTCAGGAGCAGCGTGCGGATATGGGCGCCGTCCACGTCGGCGTCCGTCATGATGACGACCTTGTGGTAACGCGCGCTGTCCAGATCGAACTCGTCCCGGATTCCGGCGCCGATGGCCGTGATGATGGCCCGGATCTCGTCGTTGGAGAGGATCTTGTCGATGCGGGCGCGCTCGACATTGAGGATCTTGCCCGTCAGCGGCAGGATGGCCTGGTACGCCCGGTCACGACCCTGCTTGGCGCTGCCACCGGCGGAGTCACCCTCCACCAGGTAGATCTCCGTCATCGACGGGTCGTTGATGGAGCAGTCGGCGAGCTTGCCCGGCAGGACGCCGCCCTCCAGGGCGCTCTTCTTGCGTGCCAGATCCCGCGCGCGCCGCGCCGCCTCCCGAGCCCGGGACGCCTGGAGCGACTTCTCGATCATCGCCTTGGCGGCTTTCGGATTCTCGTCGAGGAAGATCTGGAGGTGCTCGTTCACCGCCGCTTCGACGGCACCCCGCACCTCGCTGTTGCCGAGCTTCGTCTTGGTCTGACCCTCGAACTGCGGCTCCATGACCCGCACGCTCAACACGCAGGTGAGCCCTTCGCGGACATCCTCGCCGGAGAGGCTCTCGTCCTTCTTGAAGATCTTGTTCCGGCGAGCGTAGTCGTTGATGGTGCGCGTGAGCGCCGCCTTGAAGCCCGTGAGGTGGGCACCGCCTTCGTGGGTGTTGATGTTGTTCACGAAGGTGTGGGTGTTCTCGCTGAAGCCCTCGTCGTACTGGAGCGCCAGCTCGATCTCGGCCTCGGGCTTGGACACTTCGAAGTAGCAGACCTTGTCGTGGATGGCCTGGCGCCCGCCCCGGAGGTACGTGACGTACTCGGCCAGCCCGCCGTCGTACTTGTACTCCTCCCGCTGGGCGTCCTCGCGCTCGTCGGCGAGGATGATCTTCAGCCCCTTGTTCAGGAAGGCCAGCTCCCGCAGTCGGTTGGACAGGACCTCCCAGGAGTAGACGAGCTCGGAGAAGATCTCGTGGTCGGGCTTGAAGGTGACCCGGGTTCCGGTTCCCTTCACCGGCCCGAGATCCTCCAGCTCCTTGGTCTTGGTGCCCCGCTCGAAACGCTGGTGATGACGGCGTCCGTCACGGTGGACCTCCACCTCCAGCCACTCGGAGAGGGCATTCACGACGCTGACGCCCACGCCGTGAAGTCCCCCGGACACCTTGTAGCTGTCCTTGTCGAACTTGCCGCCGGCGTGGAGGGTGGTCATGGCGAGCTCGACCCCGGGCACCTTCTCCGTCGGGTGGATGTCCACCGGAATTCCACGTCCGTCGTCCACCACGGTGATGGAGTTGTCCTCGTGGATTGTGACGGACACCTCGGTGCAGTATCCCCCCATCGCCTCGTCGATGGAGTTGTCCACCACCTCGTAGACGAGGTGATGAAGACCGCGGGCGGAGGTCGAGCCGATGTACATGCCCGGCCGCTTCCGCACCGCCTCCAGGCCCTTGAGCACCTGGATCTGTCCCGCGGTGTACTGCCCGCCCTTCGGAGCTTCGTTCTCTTTCGCCATGTCGACCTCTGACTGGTGCGCGCGGAGCGTACCGCGCTACTCCGTCCCCGCCAACGCGAAGACGACCCGTTCGAAGGGAGCGTCCTCGATGCGCTCGTTCACGCGCACGAGGAAGTCCCGCTTCATCATGTTCAAATCCATGAGCCACGCGCTGCTTCGGACTTCCACGAAGAGGGTCCGGTCCTCCACCCCCTTGGCGCGTGTGACCTTTGCGAGGTCGTCCCCTACGATCTCGCCCCACAGCTCCAACACCTCCATGCGCCGGACCTGCTGACGCACGCCGTGCTTCTCGAGGATCCCCTCGACCATGCCACCGATACGCGCGGGTCCTCGACCTCGATTCACGACTCGATGCGCCCCGCCCGAATACGCCACCGGGGGAGCTCGTCCCTGCGTACTCGAACGTCCGACTCCTTGGGCGCGGTGAGGAGCACCTGCCCCACGTCGGTGGAGTCCATGAGCCCGAGCACCCGTTCGCTCCGGCCCGCGTCGAGCTCCGCGAATACGTCGTCGAGAAGCATCAACGGCTCGGTCCCCCGCCGATTCCGGATGGTGCGAGCCTCCACCAGGCGGAGGGCCAGCGCGGCCGTCCTGCGCTGGCCGCCGGACCCGTACGCCCTGAGGTCCAGTCCGTTCCCCGAGCCCGTCAGGCGCAGCCGTACCTCGTCACGGTGGGGGCCCACCACGGTGGTCGCGTTCCGCTGCTCTCCGTCCACCGACTCCTCCAGCGCCGCCCGGAAGGCTTCCTCGATCTCGGCCGTCGACCCGGCCCCGCCGAGGGCCACGCTGGACCGGTAGGTCATGGATGCCTCCCCTTCCCCGGAGATGGTCGCGTAGCACGAGCCGAACGACGCCTGACATTCCTCGACCCAGGCCCGCCGTGCCGAGATGACGACCGCACCACTCTTCACGAGCCCCGAGTTCCACGCCGTCACCGCCGCTCTGGGCTGATGGCCCTTGAGCGCCGCGTTCCGACGAGAAAGCACCTGCCGGTACTCTTGAAGCGCCGCCAGGTATCCGGGCTCGTTGAGGGAGAGGACGATGTCCAGGAACCGCCGCCGCTCCGAAGGCCCCCCACTCACCAGCTCGATGTCCGCAGGAGAGAAGATCACGGCCGCGAGTCGCCCGATGGCGTCACCCAGCCGCGCCGGCTCTTCCCCGTCCACGGTGACCTTCTTCCGCTTCCCTTCGCGAGCGAACGCCGCCGTGACTTCGCTGATTCCTCCAACCTCGTCTCCCGACTCCACCGATCCGCCGACGCGGAAAACACCCTGATCGAAGGCGACGAGCTGGTCGTCGCGGGCGCCGCGAAAGGAACGGAACGTCTCCAGATAGTAGATCGCCTCGAGGAAACTCGACTTGCCCTGGGCGTTGTCACCCACCAGGGCCGCGCCCTCGCGCGGTATCTCCAGATCGTGCTGCCCCAGGTTGCGGAACCCGCGCAGGCTCAGGGCCTTCAGACGCACGCGGACCGAGTCGGTGGGTTCCTTCGAGGCATGGTGGAAGCTAACGGTCACGGGGGCCCCGGACCACCCCAGCGCCCCGGTGTTGAAACCCTTGCAGGCCAACGCTTTTCACCTTCTCGCCCCCCTGCCGATCCGACGACCGTTCAAGGGCACCTCCAGGGTCGGACGCGGCGCTCCGGCCGACCCGCCGCGGCGCGGCGCACGGACCCGCCCGGGTCGCCGAATCAACGACCCTTGAAGTCGGGCTTCCGCTTCTCCAGGAACGCGGTCATGCCTTCCTTCATGTCTTCCGTGGAAGCCAGGAGCCCGAACAGGGAGGACTCGAAGTCCAGCGCCTCGGCCGTGGCCGTATCCACCGCCCGGTACATGGACTCCAGCGCCATGCGCACGGCGACGGGCCCGTTCTTGGTGACCTTCCGCAGGAACTTCTTGGCCTCGTCCATGAGGTCGTCCCTGGACACCACTGCCGAAACGACCCCCAGATCGTGGGCCCGCTCGGCGTCGAACATCTCACCGGTCAGGGTGAGCTCGATGGCCCGCCCCAGGCCCACGAGGCGTGCCAGGCGGATGGTGCCGCCGTAACCGGGAATGATGCCGAGCCCCACCTCGGGAAGCCCGAACTTCGCGTTGTCCGATGCGATGCGCATGTGACAGGCCAGCGCCAGCTCACAACCGCCCCCGAGGGCGAACCCGCCTACTGCCGCGAGGACGGGCTTGTGGAACCGCTCGATGGCACGAAACACCTCCTGTCCGTCACGACTCACCCGAACGCCGCTCACCGAATCCATCTGGGCGAGCTCTCCGATGTCCGCACCGGCCACGAAGGCCTTGGTCCCGGCGCCGGTCAGGATGACGCCGCGCACGGAGTCGTCGTCACGGAGACCCGCGAAGGCCTCGCCGATCTCCGAGACCACGTCGGCGTTCAGCGCGTTCAGCTTCTCCTGACGGTCGACGGTGACGATGGCGATCTCTGCGTCGCGCTCCACGCGCACGTGGCTCAATTCGGTCATTCCGGGCATCCTCTCGGGTATCGCTTCGAAGGGGGGTGGAGAACCGCAAGATAGCGACCTCGGGCGACATGGAAAAAGCCTGTTCCAGGCCTTACCTTCACGCGCCGACGGCCTCGGGACAGACCCGGGGGCCACGTCGCCGTCTCCTCCACACGAGCCCGAAAGAGGACCACGCCATGAGCCGCTCGCTCAACAAGATCATGTTGATCGGAAACGTCGGGAACGAACCGGAGATCCGGGCGCTGAGCTCGGGGGCTCGCGTGGCCAAGGTCTCGCTGGCCACGAACCGGACCTGGTCCGATCGGACGGGTCAGCAGCAGGAGCGCACCGAGTGGCATCGCCTCACGTTCTTCGGACGCCTCGTGGACATCGTCGAGCAGTGGGTCAAGAAGGGCGACCGACTCTACGTGGAGGGCCGCATCGAGTACTCGCAGGTGGAAGGCGAGGGCGGCACGCGCTACTTCACCGACATCGTCGTGAACGACATGGTGATGCTCGGGTCGACGGGTCCCGGTGGCGGGAGCACCGGCACCTCCGGCAGCTACGGTGGCGGCGGGGACTACGGCGGCGGGGGGGGCGGGTACGGTGGCGGCGGCGACACCGGCGGCGGATCCATGACGGACCCGGACGACGACCTCCCGTTCTAGCCTCGAGAGGCCCCGCTCGCCACGCCAGGCGGCCGGGGGGATACGACGACCGGGACGTCAGCCGTCGGTGGGGGCCTCCAGCTCGGTCCGCCACAGGCCCATGAGGTAGTCGTCGTAACGCCCGGGATTCTCGAGGTAGTCGTCCATCCACACGTCGAACGGTGGCAAGGCGATCCGGCGCGCCAACCATTCCGTGGCCACCTGGACCATCTCCGCGTATCCGAGGGTTCCGCCGCTGGCGGAGTCACCTGACCGGGCCCGGTGCGCGATGAGGTAGATCTCGTCGGCGCTCAGGTACACGAGCAGATCGGCGATCTGCGCGGAGCAGTAGTCCAGGTACTTGGCTCGCAGGAGCTCGAGAGGCTGGTCGACGCCTCGCTCGCCTGCGCCCACTTCGACCTCCCGACGGACGTGAAAAAGCCCCCGGCTCACACCGGGCGCGAACGATGGGAGC
>CAYGKI010000251.1:0-5117 GCA_964350235.1 uncultured Gemmatimonadaceae bacterium
TGAGGGCCGCCCGGAAGAGGTCGCCCACGCTCACGCCCATCTGGTCACCCAGCACGATGAGCACGATGGAGGGCGGGATGATCTGTCCCAGGGTTCCGGAGGCCGCGATGACGCCCAGACTGAGCTCCTTGTTGTACCCGTTCCGGAGCATCACCGGCAGCGAGATGAGGCCCATGGCCGTCACGCTGGCACCCACCACACCCGTGGCCGCCGCAAGGAGCGCGCCCACCACCACCACGCCCACGGCGAGGCCGCCGCGGAAGCGCCCGAAAAGGGCACCGCCAGGAGCGTGTAGTTGGACATGGTCCCGAACGTCCGCTCCGGCATGGCGAAGAGGAAGAACAGGTCGAACACGCCCACGAAATGTCCGATGAGGGCGAACATCAGCGCCGACCCACCCAGGACGAACGCCACCGGATATCCGGTGAAGATCAGCCCCAGGGTGGTCAGGAACATGGCCGGACCCCAGAGATCACTCATGCGTCGCCCCTCTCGGCGGATAGGTCTGCGGCGGAGGTGTGCATCTCCGGCATGGGCACGTGCTCACCGTCTTCCCTGGAGCCCACGCCCCGGATGACGTCGACCTGCTTGACGACATGGCTGAGCGCCTGGAGCACCAGGAGCCCGAAGGAGACCAGGATGAGCGCCTTGATGGGGTACCGCGGCAGGCCGCCCGGGTCCGGAGACATCTCGCGGATGGACACCGAGTTCATGACCGGCGGATACGACACGTAGAGCATCAGGATGCAAAACGGAATCAGGAAGAGCACCGAGCCCACCAGGTCGATGATCGCCCGCGTCCTTTCCGTGAAGCGGGAGAACATGACGTCCACGCGGACGTGCACGTCCTTGTTGACCCCGTAAGCCGCACCCAACAGGAAGATGACGGCGAACGCGTACCACTGACCTTCCACCAGGGGGGTGAGGTTCATGGAGAGCCCGAGACCCCGGGAGAAGTACCGCAGCACCGCTCCCACGGCCCCGATGAGGACCATGATCAGCGTGAGCCAGCGGATCGTGACGCCGATAGCGTCGTTGAGCCCGTCGATGGCGGCGCTCGTCTTTCTCAGAAATTGCATGCGCGGATTTTGCATGAACTGGCCGTTCCAGGCAACGGACGGCCTGGCGTGGGTAGTCGGGCAACATGGGTCGCCCGGGCCGGAAGGGCCACCACGCGCGTCGCACGGGGGTCTGTCGGGGACGTTCCGCGCCCGCCTGACGGGGCTCGCAGAGAGCTTCCCTAGATCAGGTACCCCCCGTCCACGGGGACCACCGCCCCGGTGATGTGGCGGGCGGTTTCGGAGCACAGGAAGACGACGACGCCCGCCACGTCCTGGGGGTCGCCCAGGCGCCCCAGGACCGACTGCTCACGAGCGCGATCCAGGTGCTCGGACGGGATCCCCTCGGTCAGGCGCGTGGTCCGTATGTACCCGGGCGCGACGGCATTCACGTTGACATTGCTCGGCCCGAGCTCCACCGCCGTCGCTCGGGTGAGCCCGATGAGCCCGGCCTTCGAAGCGGCGTAGTTCGAGATGCCGAACGCGCCGCGCAGGCCGTGGACCGACGCGATGTTGACGATCTTGCCGTACTCCTGCGCCCGTAGAATGGGCGTGACGGCGCGGGTGAAGTAGAAGGCACCGTCCAGGTTGGTGCGCATGACGGACTCCCACTCGTGGTCCTGCATGTGCCACAGGGCACGGTCCCGGCCGATCCCGGCGTTGTTCACGAGAACGTGCACGCCGCCCAGCTCCACGTGGGCCTCGGAGACGAACTCGTTCACGTCTCGCGATTCGCGGACATCACAGCTCCGGAAGAACACGCGAACCTCCATCTCGCGGAGGTGACGCGCCACCTCCTGGGCCTCGACCCGGGACCGGGAGCCCGTGTCCAGGAAACAGAAGCCGATGTGGACGCCCAGTCGTGCCAGGGCCGTCGCGACCGCGCGCCCGATTCCCGTGGACGCTCCCGTGACGATGGCCACCCGCCCGCGCAGCCCGGCGGACGCGAAGGCGGGCTGCGGCTGAGTCTCCCCGACCTCATCGAGGAGCGCCTCCACCGCGTCGTTGATCCGGGTGTCGTCCGTTGTGGTGAGATCTCGTTCCGCCATGGGCGGACAGGCTACCCCAGCGGGCCGTGAGGCGCAATCGACGGCGGGTCATCGGTGCGCAGGCCGCGAATCCAGGAGCCCATGACCAGCAGGGCCGAGAAGGCACCTGCCAGGAGGAGCGGCCGTATCCATCCGGCCGGCAGGAATCCGCGAATGATCAGGAAGAGCCCCAATCCGCATATCCCGCCGGAAATCCACCCCCAACGCTCGCCACGGCCGGCTCCGGCCAGCAGAGGGGGAGCATCCGGATCTCGCTCCAGAACCCACGCCCCGGCGTCCCAGACGCGCTGGGCGTCCCAGCACACCAGGTACACGGCGGAGAGGGTCATGAGCCCCGTCACCCACACCGTGTTTCCGAAGCCCACGCCCCAGGTGATGAGAAAGATGCTGGCCGAGACCGGGAGGAACGCCAACGCGCCCAGAAGCGCCGTGCGCGGGACGAGGAGCAGAAGGGCCGCCACCACCTGGACCAGCCCGATGAACACCCAGTAGGGCCCGGTCCGATACATGGCCTCGAAGAAGAACCCCACCGGCGTGTCCACCCCGAGCAAGGTGAATCGCTGGCCGGTGGCCTTCACCAGCCCGGTGGGGAGGAACGCCATGGCGAGGAGCAGCCGGTTGGCCAGCGTGAAGCGCCGTAGCGGTGCCTGTGACCTGGCCCACCGGTGTATCTTGGCGAGGGCCGGCGGGAACGAGGAGGGTGGGGTCATGCGCGGACCTACGGGTTCTGGCGCGGGATGTTTCGGAATCCACCAGACGGACGGAGGAGCCCCACCAGACTCGTGCGGCGCCTCCCTAGGCCTCCAGCGCGTCGTCCTCGTCGATGGGTCCGTGGCTCCCCTCGGCGCCGTGCTTGATGCTCCGTCCCTCCACGAGGAAGACCACGTCCTCGGCCAGATTCGTGGCCAGATCGGCGATGCGCTCCAGATTCTGGGAGATCAGCAGCAGCTCGAGGGCACCGGAGAGACGCTTGGGGTCCTCCAGCATGTGCGTCACCAGGATCCGGAACATGGAGCGGCGGAGGTCGTCCACCTTGTCGTCGGTGATGCAGACCAGGCGTGCGGTCCCCGTGTTCCGAGCCACGTAGGCGGCCAGCGCGTCGGACACCATCTCGCGGGTGATCTCCACCATCTCGGCCAGCTCACGGACCTCCGCGATGGGCGGGGTACCGGACAGTCGTTTCGCGGCCTTGGCGATGTTGAGGGCGTGATCCCCCATCCGCTCGAGATCGTTGGAGAGCTTGTTGGCGGTGATGATGCGCCGGAGGTCGGTGGCCATGGGCTGATGGAGCGCCAGCAGCTCCATCACGCGCTCGTCGATCTCGATCTCCAGCTCATCGATGCGGTCGTCGGTCTTCTTCACCCAGTCCACCACCCCCGGGTCCCGCTCGAGGACGGCCGTGGTGGCGGCGGCGATGACCTCCTCCACGAGGCCCGCCATCTCCATGAGGCGGTCCTGGAGGGCATCCAGCTGGTTGTGGAAGTGCCGGTGGCTCGATGCCTGGGTGCTCAACCGAACCTCCCCGTGATGTAGGCCTCGGTCTGTTCCTCACGCGGATTCGTGAAGATGGCTTCGGTGGGCCCGTACTCGATGAGATTTCCCATGTACAGGAACGCCGTGTAGTCCGATACCCGGGCCGCCTGCTGCATGTTGTGGGTGACGATGACGATGGTGTAGTCCTTCTTCAGCTCGTACATGAGCTCCTCCATGCGCTGCGTGGCGATGGGATCCAACGCCGAAGCCGGCTCGTCCATGAGGACGATCTCCGGCTTCACGGCCAGGGTGCGGGCGATGCACAGCCTCTGCTGCTGCCCTCCGGACAGCGCGTAGGCCGAGTCGTCCAGACGGTCGTGCACCTCCCCCCACAGCGCGCTCTGCTGCAGCGACTCCTCCACCAGGGTATCCAGATCGCCTTCGTACCCGTTGATACGGGGTCCGAAAGCCACGTTGTCGTAGATGGACTTGGGGAAGGGATTGGGCTTCTGGAACACCATTCCTATACGGCGGCGCACCTCCACGGGGTCCACGTCCTCGTGGTAGAGGTTCTGTCCGTGGAACGTGACCTCGCCGGTGACCCGCGCCGAGGCCACCAGGTCGTTCATGCGATTGAAGCAGCGCAGCAACGTGCTCTTCCCGCACCCGGACGGCCCGATGAGCGCCACCACCTGCTTGGCCGGCACCTCGAGCGAGACGCTCTTCACGGCGTGGGTGTCGCCGTAGAAGACCGAGAGGTCCCTGGCTTCGAGGGCCGGGTGCTCTCCTCCGGTATCGATATCGTAGATGGTCGACATGTCGTGGCGTCAGATACGGGTCTGGTAGCGGTTCCGGAGGATGATGGCCGCGGCGTTCAGGGTCAGGAGCACGACCAGGAGCACCACGATTCCCGCCGCCGCCAGCGCATGGAACTCGGACTGGGGACGCGAGATCCAGTTGTAGATCTGCAGCGGAAGAACGGTGAAACGATCGGTGACGCCCGAGGGGGTGAAGGCGATGAAGCCCACGGCGCCCACCATGATCAGAGGCGCCGTCTCACCGACGGCTCTGGACAGCGCCAGGATGGTGCCGGTGAGGATGCCCGGCATGGCCATGGGCAGGACCTGGGTGCTCACCACCTGCCACCGCGTGGCGCCCAGCCCGTACGCCGCCTCCCTGAGGGTGCTCGGGACGGCGCGGATGGCCTCCTGCGCCGCCATGATGATCACCGGCATCACCAGGAGGGAGAGGGTAAGGGCCCCGGAAAGAACGCTCCGGTCGAAGCCCAGGGCGCGGACGAACAGCGCCAGGCCGAGAATGCCGTAGACGATGGACGGAATGCCCGCCAGGTTGGCGATGTTCGTCTGGATGGCCCGGGTCACCCAGCTCCTGGGCGCGTATTCCTCCAGGTAGATGGCCGCCGCCACGGAGACCGGGAAGGCGATGAGCGCGGTGAGCAGGAGAATCCAGACCGAGCCGGCCAGGGCGGCCTTGATGCCGGCCTGTTGAGGCAGTCGGGACGCGAAGCTCGAGAAGA
>CAYGKI010000252.1:0-5102 GCA_964350235.1 uncultured Gemmatimonadaceae bacterium
CTACGTGCGGTTCGAGGCACCCGCCGGGCACGCCCCGCAGGACCAGCATTTCTTCCACATGGGCACCTACCCCAATGCCGGCTACGAGTCGACGTTCTGGCTGAACGGCGTCGAGGGTGGTCCTGGTGGTGGCGTCTCCAACAACGGGGACTACCGCATCCAGTTCATGCCCAACTGGCAGGGCGAGAGCCGCTGGGGCGTCGCCTGGTACAACATCTACCTGAAGACCTACGAGACCTACCGGATCGAGCTGCGGCAGCACCGGATCGCCAGCAACGAGGTCCGCTACACGGTTCGCGTCTACGACGCCGCCGGGAACCTCAGGGGCTCGACGCCGGAGCACGTCTGGTTCGAGTACTACGGGTCCGATGGCTACAACGACCTGCCCGACTTCCGGATGGGCGTGAGGAATCCGTCGTCCCACTTCCGGACGATCCAGGTGGGGTACAACGGGTCCTCCCCGACGGGCAACTTTTCGGGAGGCGTGTACAACTTCATCGGGGGTGTGGCCGTCCGCGTGACGGGTGATCCCAACGGCTGGATCGGGCCCTACTCCCGGACCGACGGCTGAGCCGCTGACTGCGGGTCGTGGCCCGGGAGCTTTCCCGGGCCACGACCCCGCGCCGCGTCACATGTCGAGGAGGAGAAACTCGGCGTAGAGCGCGTCCATGGTATCCAACGACGTCCCGTTCGGGATGGCGTAGTAATGACCAGGGTTCCGTAGTCCGGGGCGCTCGGGCAAATCCAGCCGGCGCTCGTCCGCGACTACGGCGAGCGCCCGGTTGGCCTTGCAGATCTTCCGCGCGACGGGCCCCAACCAACGTCGGGCCAGCGACTTGTCGCTCACGTACAGGATCTCGGCGCAGGGAATCTGGCCAGACAGGAGATCGCGCGCCCGGTCGAGCTGAAGCTTCAATCCGGTGGCGTCCGACCCCGGCTTCAGGCCGGGGACCCGCTCCATGAGCCACCGGTATCCGGGAACGCCGGACGTGGTGACGGTGCGGCGGCGCGAGACGACCAGGCAGCTGCCCTCGCCGTCCACGGAGAAGACGTCGGCGTGGCACTTCAAGGCGCGGTGGTCCCGCCAGACACGCAGGTCCTCAGGCCCGAGTTCGGCCGCCCCTCGGTCCACCTCTTCCGGCGTGTACCACCTCACCGAATCGGGCGCTCTCCGGAGCAGGGGCTCGAAGAGAATCCGGCGCCGCTCGTCGAACGGCTGGACACCCTGCTTGCCCCAGAAGCCCATGTGATCGGGTCGGAGCGTAAGCAGCAGGATGGGCATGTGCCGTCGCGCTTCCAGGTACGCGTCCACGAGTCGGCTGCCGATGCCCGCGCCCCGGTGGGTCGGGTCCACCCACCAACCGATGACGTGACAGCACAAGGTGGGGCTTCCGGACCAGACGCGTCGAGCGTACATGGCGCCCAGGAATCCTACGATGTCGCCGCCGGACTCCGCGACGGTCCCGAAGTCCGGCTTCTCTCCTTCCTCCAGCCACGGGTAGGAGAACATGCGCGGCCAGTGCTCCCGAGGCGTCCCTGGGAAGGTCTTCGCCAGGGCGTCCACGAGGAACGCCTCGTCCGCGCGTGTGGCGGGGCGGAACGTCAGCGGTAGCTGTTGCCCGTCAGCCATGGACCGGGGTCTCGGAGCTCAATGATCGAACGGAGGGTCCGGGGTGCCGGACAGCTGTCTGATGGGCGCGAAAAAGAACCTGCGGATGGTCTTCGCCGGATCCAGTCGACCTCGCTCGTCCAGGAGTGAGATCCCCGCCCATACCCGCCCCAGAAGCAGGTGCTCGCTCCCACGCAAGGCGCTTACGGGGGTGAGGGTCTGGTCACTGGTGAAGAGCAACCTGTATCCGCACCCCTGGGCCCGTCGAACGATGTCCGGGCTGTAGCGGCCGTGGGGAAACGACAATGTCGGGGCCAGGCTCCCTGGAATGAGCTTGGCCTCGAGCAAGGTCCTGGCTTCGTCGATCTCCGGAGCGATGGATGCCACGCGGGTCATGGGCTCGTGGGTGAGGCCGTGAGCTCCCACCGCCATGCCGCGGCCTGGCAGTCGGCGCAGGGCATCGGCGGATACCATCGCCGGCCCCACGTCCGGCCGATGCAAGCCCGATGCCCGAAGCGCATGCCAGCGCTCCTCGAGAGGTCGCCGCTCCAGGGAGAGGATGGCACGGTGGAAGAGCGGAGCCCCGGGTTCCGGGTCGGTGGTGTCGCCCCCGAGCCCGAGCTGCTCCAGCGCCGCCTGCACCCGTTCCGGAGGACTCGTCTTCAGGGCCGCCCACCATTCGGTCTGCCAGAAACCGTCCGAAGCGTCTACCCGGTCCGCGACCACGAACACCACGGACGGAATCTTCCGTGCTTCCAGGATGGGCAACGCGACCTCCGCCGTATCGGACCAGCCGTCGTCGAAGGTGAGGAGGGCCGGTCGGGGGGGCAGCCGCGCGCCCCCGTCGGCGGCCGCGAGGATGTCCTCGACACTCACCATCGAGTAGTGGCTGGCGAGGAAGTCCAGCAGGTCCTCGAAGACCGAGGTCGAGATGGAATACTCCTCCATGGCGCCCGCCCATCGAGCGTCACCGTCGGGCAGGACCCTGTGGAGCCCCACCACGGTGAGCGCGGCTCGATTCCGGGTCCGATGCCAGGCCCGAGTGGCTCCGGACGTCAGGAGCGCGCGCTTCAGTCGTGTTGACATCCCTGTCTCCGCGGTGCTAAACGCAACCCCGGCCCTCGGGGAGCTTCACGTGCGTATTCCATGCAAGATGCAGGGTACGTGGTTGGCGATCTATAGTGTCGCGCAAGCCAGCCTCGCAAGCCGGGCACGATTCCCGCGATATAGAGGGGGCAAGAGGGTGTCATGGTGCCTGGGACAACGATTCGTACACGGAGAAGAGTATATGGGATGGCAGATCCGACCCGCCGAGCGTGGCGATGTGCCATCAGTCGTCGACTTATTGCAACGGATCTTCCCAGGTATCAAGCCGTCGGCGTGGTCCCGGATTTTCGAGTACGAATGGATGGACCCCCCCGATCACGGCCTTCTCGCAGAGAACGAGGAGGGAGAGATCATAGCGTTTGGAGGAGCCATCTACTCGGAGAGGATGGTGGATGGGCGGCCGGTCACCGTCTGTGCCGCCACCAGCTGGTGCGTCCGTGAGGACTACCGCAGCACCCGCGTGGCGCACGCGTTGGCTCGTGCCTTCATACGGCGCATGGCGGAGCGGGGAATTCCCGTGGTGATGCTCACGCTGGGAGAGCACACCATGCGGTATTTTCGGCGTTGGCCCGAGTTCAAGGTTTTCCGTGGGTTCCATTCGGTTCGATTCCCGCGGCCCTGGTATTTCCTCCGTAGCGCTTCGGTCTCCGAATGGATCGCGCCGTCCCAGGTGACTCCCGAGGACGTGGGGAGCGAGCCCTTCCGGATCATGAAGGATCACCAGGGCCTTTACTGTCGGGTGGGGGTCCTGGAGATCCGGAGTGAGCCGGTGGTGGTCATCACCCGGCGTCGGATCGTGTCGGTGAAGAGGCCCGGGTGGGCGCTCGGGCTCCGGGCGCGCATGGCCCGCGCGGGTCTGACGGGGCGACTCAGCAGCCGGGTTGCCGACCTCCTCGCCGGGGACGTGGTCACCAGCGAGATCGTCTACGTGTCCGACGAGGGCGCGTTTCGCTCGGTCCTGGACGCGGCCATAGCGCGGATCGTGGTGAGGGACGGTGTCTACGCGGTGTCGGGAGACCACGATCTGCTCGGGCTCCAGCCCCCCGATCCGGAGGGCCGGCAGAACGACTACTGCGTTTTCCCGCACGGCGTCGCTCCGGCATCCTTCGACGCGCTCTACTCCGAGCAGGTGCTCCTGCCTCTGGGCCCGCCCGAGCGGGGCAGCATTGGCATGACTAATGCACCTCGGCGCTCCGTTCAGGCGGCCGAAGTCCCGTCTTCACAGTAGGATCTACCATGTCAGAGCGTCAGCGCCCGACGGTTTCCATCGGGATTCCGATCTACAACGAAGAGGAGACCATCCCCGAGCTCGGGAATCGTCTCAAGTCCGTCCTGGACTCCCTGGACGTGTCCAGTGAGGTGATCCTGGTCAACGACGGGAGCCGGGATCGTTCCCTGGAGCTTCTCCGGGAGCTCTCGGCCCGGGACCCCCGCTTCAAGGTCGTGGACTTCTCCCGGAACTTCGGCCACCAGGCGGCTCTTCTTGCCGCGCTGAGGCGGTCCACGGGCGAGGCGGTGATCCTCATGGACGGAGACCTCCAGGATCCGCCGGAGCTCGTCCCGCGGATGCTGGAGAGGTGGAAGTCGGGGTTGCACGTGGTGTATGCGGTGCGGCGGAAGCGGAAGGAGAGTCTGCTCAAGCGCGCGGCCTACAACCTGTACTACCGGATTCTGGGGAGCATGGCCTACGTGCCGATTCCCATGGACTCGGGGGACTTCTCGTTGATGGACCGGCGGGTCGTCGATCTGATCTGCCAGATGCCGGAGCGAAACAAGTTCCTGAGGGGCCTCCGGGCCTGGGCGGGCTTCAGTCAGGGAAGCATCGAGTACGAGCGGGACGCCCGGTTCGCCGGTGATCCCAAGTACACGCTCACCAAGCTCATGCGCCTGGCCCTGGATGGTCTGATCTCCTACAGCTTCATTCCCTTGCGGCTGGCGTACGTGGCCGGATTCCTGGTCTCGGTGGGGAGCTTCCTGCTGGCGGGCTTCTACTTCGTCATGCGCCTCTTCTACGAGCCCGACGCTCCGGCCGGCTTCACCACCATCGCCATTCTCGTGCTTTTCCTCGGGGGCGTGCAGCTCATCTCCATCGGCGTGATCGGCGAGTATCTGGGGCGGATCTACGACGAAGTGAAATCCCGGCCCGAATACGTGGAAAGGGAGGCGATCGGGTTTGGAGGCTGAGGCGCGCAGGGCGTGGTCCTGGGTGGCGGCGGCCTCGCTGCTCCACCTCGTGCTGGGCGGCATCCGGCTGGGCTCGGAGAGCGTGTGGCTCGACGAGCTCATGAGCATCCAGATGGTGACGGGTACCTGGCAGAATCTCTGGGGTTGGTTCCTGTTCCTCCCCGAGCAGCACCCCCTTTACTACCTGCTCTTGAGGCCGTGG
>CAYGKI010000253.1:0-5087 GCA_964350235.1 uncultured Gemmatimonadaceae bacterium
CTCGGCCTCTTCGCCTCCGTGTCCCTGGTGCTGGCGGTGGTGGGGCTCTACGGCGTGGTGGCCTTCGACGTGGGTGCCCGCGTGAGGGAGTTGGGCCTGCGCATGGCGTTGGGCGCCGAAGGCCGGCGCATCTCCGGCATGGTGGTGGGACGAAGCCTGGGACTCGTGGGACTCGGCATGGGGATCGGGGTGGCCCTGGCGTTGGCCGCGGGCGGGGTGCTGGACGGCCTGCTCTTCGGGATCGCCCGCACGGATCCGCTCACCCTGGTGGGCGTAGCGGCTGTGCTCACGCTGTCGGCGACGCTTGCCGCGGCGGTGCCGGCATTGCGCGCCGCTCGGGTCGATCCCGCGGTGGCCCTCCGCGGCGATTGAGCGCCGGAGCTCGGGAACACGGCGGGGCATGGGGTGTGACAATCTTCTCAGCTTGAAATGAAGCCGCTGGCGCGGTTTTTCGGCTCAGAGACCTGCCCAATCGAGGAGACGCCCGATGGTTCGATCCGCTTCGTGGTCCTTCGCGTTCCTTACGGTGGCCGCCGCCGTGCCGCTTTCCGCTCAGGACGTCGTGCAGAGCGCGGAGCACGACTTCAAGGTGGTTACGGTGGCCGAGGGACTCGAGGTGCCATGGTCCCTGGCGTTCCTGCCCGGTGGCGACCTGTTGGTCACGGAGCGACCGGGGCGGCTGCGGATCGTGCGCGACGGCCGTCTCCTTCCCGCGCCGGTCTCGGGCGTGCCCCCGGTGTTCGCCCAGGGTCAGGGAGGGCTGCTGGACGTGGAGCCCCATCCGGACTTCGCCGCCAACCGTCTCCTCTACCTGAGCTACTCCAAGCCGGTGGCCGGTGGCTCCACCACGGCGGTGGTCCGCGGGCGGTTCGAGGGTGATGCGCTCCACGACCTGGAAGAGATCTTCGAGGCCCAGTCCTCCGGCCGTGGGCACTATGGGTCGCGCCTGTCCTTCGACGCCGACGGATACCTGTTCATCACGGTGGGGGACCGTCAGGCGCCACCCAGCGGGAACCTCGAGGCCCATCCGGCGCAGGACTTGTCGAACCACCATGGGGTGACGCTCCGTCTCCACGACGACGGCCGCGTTCCTCAGGACAATCCGTTCGTCGGTCGTGACGGGGCGCTTCCCGAGATTTATTCCTACGGCCACCGCAATGCCCAGGGATTGGCCGTGCATCCGGAGACGGGTGAGATCTGGCTGAACGAGCACGGGCCGCAGGGCGGCGACGAGATCAACGTGGTCCGCGCCGGCGCGAACTACGGATGGCCGGTCATCGGTTATGGGGTGAACTACGGGAGCGGCTCCGCCATCCACGCGTCCACCAGCCGCGAGGGCATGGAGCAGCCCATCCACGTCTGGGTGCCGTCCATAGGCGTGTCGGGGCTGACGTTCTACACCGGAAGCCTGTTTCCCGGCTGGCGGGGTGACGCGTTCGCCGGAGGGTTGAGTGGGGGATACCTGGCGCGCCTCGATGTGGAGAACGGCGAGATCGTGCGCGAGGAGGTCCTTCTCCCGGGCATCGGCCGCGTGCGGGACGTCCGGGAAGGCCCGGACGGGTATCTGTACGTCGCCGTGGAATCCAGGGACGGCGTGACGCCCATCCTGCGGCTGGAGCCGGCGGGGACCCGGAACTGACGGGGGCCCGCCCGGGGTGACGTCCCCCGTGGGGGGGATGTCGTCCCGGGGAAGGCTCCGCTAGGGCTCCCGACCCTCGGGGGTCAGGAGCTCGTAACGGTAGGCGGCGGCGCGCATGCGCACCGAGACCTCGAAGGGCTCGGAGGCGTCCGGCGCGGGGACGGCCAGGGTCGTATCGGCCCTGGCCGTCCCGTCTTCTCCGTAGAAGACGAAGCGGAGCCTCAGGGGGGACCCGACCTCACCTCCGTTGCCCACCAGCCGACCGTGGACGGAGGACTCGGAGCCCATGTTGCGGAGGGCCAGTCCTTCCACGTGGGCCGGGGCCCCGTCGATGCGCTCCAACTCCTCGAGGGCGGCCTCCTCGTCCCCCGACTCGAGGAGCCCTCGAGCCAGAAGGAGCGCCGCGCTCTCCCCCAGTGGGTCCACCCAGCGAAGCTGCTCGCTGGCCGCCACGATCCCCGCCCAGTCTTCCGAGGCGAAAAGCGCGTTGACGTAGTTGAACCAGGCGTCCCTGGAGTCGGGACGCGCCGCGGTCAGGCGCCCGAAGGCGTCCGCCGCGCGATCCGGGGCTCCTGAGCGGAAGAGCGCCACGCCCAGGTTGTAGAGCTGGGTCTCTTCCAGGGTGCGGTCGGAGAGCAGAGCTTGGTGGATGGAGTCGGCGGCCTCGTGTCGGTCCAGCCCGGTGAGCGCCGAGGCGAGGCTCATGCGGAGGGAAGCGTTGTCCGGGTCTGCCGCCACACGCCTTCGGAGGATGGCCTCCGCACGAGCGAACTGACCCGTGAGGAGGAAGAGGTCGCCGAGGCGCGCCTCCGTCTCCACGCGGGTCTCCGCGCGCGCCGTCTCCTCCTCCGGGGTGAGGACCCGTGTGGCGGGGGTCCGCTCGAGACCGTCCAGGAGGTCTTCGTACACGGCCACGGCCTCGTCCATCTCACCGTTCTGGGCCAACAGCATGGCCAGGTTGCTGTGCGCGTCGGGGCGGAGGTTGTACATGGTGGCGGCGCCCCTCCACGCCTCCATGGCTTCTTCGTCGCGTCCGTCGGCGTAGGCATCGGTGCCGCGGTTGAACGCTTCCGCCCAGGCGGCCAGGCGCTCGGGCTCGATGTCGAGCTCGTAGGCCGGGTACAGGTCCTGGGCGCGTCCGAAGGCGGCGTCCGCCTCGTCGTAGGCACCGAGGCGCGCGTGGGCGACACCACTGAGGAAGTGGTGGATGGGATTCCCCTCGTCGAACGCGATTCCCTCGAGGGCCTGCTCCAGCGCCCGGTCGGCCTCTCCGGACCGAAGAAAGAGGGCCGCGGTCTGAGAGTATCGGGTAGCCGTCGGAGGGACGCCGGACGGGTAGACGATCCCGGTGGGCGAAACCACGGGTCCGCTGGGCCCCGCCGGCCCGCTGGCGCATCCGACCAGCAATGCCAGGAGGAAGACCGCCGTGCAGCGGGACCGCATCACCACATCAACCAGAAGATGGCCGCCACGGGCACCCTGACCCCGTTCTCACGCGCCGGCCGGAACGCCACCACTTCCCTGAAGAGCTCCAGGGCCGTCTCGTCCACGGCTCCCTGGCCGCTGGAGCGGTTGATCTCCGCCCACTCCACCGAGCCGCGCTCGTCCACCCAGAGGGAGACGCTCAGCGAGCCGTTGGCCCCGATCTCGCCGACCTGCCGTTGGAGCCGTGACCTGAGGAAGGATGCCACCTGGTCCGGATTCCTCAGCACGAGCCAGTTGGACGGCGAAGAGAGGACCAGCTCCGGGCGGAGGGCGGAGAGGCGCTCGAGGCTCAGGCGCTCCTCTTCGGTGAGCTGCTGATACTCCAGCTCTTCCGTGCGTTGTCGGATGGAGACGGAGACCCCGTCGTCCCCTGTCCCCGCCGAGGTCTCCTGATCCTCCCCCTCGTCGGCGTCCTCCGCGGGTCGGCCTTGGGGAGGCGTGGTAGGCGGCGCCAGCCCGGCGCTCAGTCCGGCGAGCCGCCACAGCTCGGCCCGCCGCCCGCCCCAGCCCTCCGGCGCCGTACCGTCCCCTCCATCGGCTTCGTCGTCGGCGCCGGACGTCGGTGAGGACGCCTGGGGGATCTCGGCCTCGGCCGCGGGAATCGGGACCGCGGGCACCCGCTCCACCATGGGGGCCGGGGCCGCCACTCCGCCCAGCGTCACGAGCTGGATGGGCCCCGCTCCGGCGCCCGTGGACTCCAGCGTGGGCACGTCGACCTGAGGCCAGGCGGCCACGGCGGCGGCGTGGAGCAGGACGGACACGATGATGGATCGGTGGAGGCGGGTCGCCCCGTTGGCCTTAAGGCGATCGTTGGCCGTGCGGCCGGCCAGGGATGGATCCCCGTATCGCTCGGGTGACTGCGGCGTCATGCATCTCTCCGGGCAAGGGCGGAAGTACGCTCCACCTTCGGCTGCGTGAGCGTACGGGCCCCGAATGGGGTGCGCAAGACGCTTGCCCGGGTGGGGCTCCGGTCGCAGCATGCAGGGATGAGCCAACGCTTGGGTCAGGCCTTGTCCGTGGTGTTCGTTCTCGGGTTCCTGGGGTGGCTGGGCATGGCGACCCGGGGCGGGGGCGACGTGGTGTCGCATGCCCCGGAGGGCCGGTCCGGGCTCGGCGGGACGGCGGCCCCGGCGCCGTGCTCGGAGCCGGTGCGCTGGTACGTCGCGGACGTGGACCCGCGCTTCGACGTGTCGAAGGAATGGATCGAGGGCGCCGCACGTGAGGCGGCGGCGGTATGGGGGCATCGGGAGGGACGTCCGCTCCTGGCGGAGGGAACGCCCCAGGAGGAGGGCGGGATTCCCATCCGGGTGGCCTACGACGAGCGCCAGGATCGCCTGGACGCCCGGGTCCTGCGAGAGCGCGCGTTGCGCGAGCTGGACGCTTCCCTGGTCGACGAGGCCGACGCGTTGGCCAGGGACGTGGCCGCGTACGGCGAGGCCCGGGTTCGCGACGCGCGTCTCGGTGGACTCTCCACGGATAGCCTGGAGCGCGTCGGGGACGAGCTCGACGAGCGTGTCGACGCGCTGGACTCCGCTCGGGCGGCCCGGGACCGGGCCTGGGACGCGCTGTCCCGGGACTTCCCCACGGACCGATTGGAGGCCGCCGTGTTCCGGGTGACCGAAGGATCCGTGTCGGGGGCAGTCCACCAGGAGATCCGCGTCTTCACATTTCGAGATCGGAAGGAGCTGGTCTGGACCCTGGCCCACGAGTTCGGGCATGCCCTCGAAGTGGAGCACCTCGGCGGCGCGGTGGGCCTCATGGGTGGAGAGCAGAGCCGGTTGGACGGCGCGCCTCTGGAGGCCGTGCTTTCCCCTGCCGACCGACAGGCCCTGGACCGCCGCTGCGGAGGACCGCCGTGAGGCCCCCGAGCCAGGCGACCGGGTCGCGCCCGCGCGTTGAGATAGGGGGTGCGCTCTGATAGGTTACGCTCGGTCGGCATCCCGCCGCCCGAGCGCCTGTAGCT
>CAYGKI010000254.1:0-756 GCA_964350235.1 uncultured Gemmatimonadaceae bacterium
GGCCGGAAGGTGCTGGCGATGGACAGGTTGGTCCGGGCCAGCGTCTCGTCGCTGGTCAGCGGGCCGGAGGTATCTCGAGACTTCGAGCTCAAGGGTCGAAGGGCTCTTGGGGCCTGAGGGATGCTTTGGGGCTCTGGGAGGCGGGCCTCGAGGCGTGACACGGCCCAGCATCAAAGGCCATTCCGGTCGGCGACGCAAGTCGCCCGTGCACGCGAGGCCGGGCGGTCCCGGTCACCGTCCGCCGCGGATCCGCGCTCGTTGAGCCGCGGCCATCTCCACCAGCCGTCGCAGCTCCCGGATAGGCTGGTCGTGGTCGTCCACCTGAAGCCGCAGCACCACGTCGTTGTTCAGCCAGACGCCCCCGTCCTCTTTGACGATGAGCATGGCCGCCGACTGCATGCCTCTCCGGTCTCCTCCCGCCGCCTGGCCGGCCTCCAGCGCCGCCAGAAGCCTGAGCGACAGGTGTCCGTCCGTGGCCTGGAAGGCGTCCACCATGGCGTCTACGACCTCCGGACCCGCGAGGATGTTGCCCTGCGCGGTGACGTGGGGTCCGGTCCGATGGCCGGCCCACTCGGATGCCTGCGGCCCGGTGTGGGCCGCCACCCTGCCCTGGGTGTCGAGCACGGCGAACTGCCGCCCTTCGATGGGCCAACCGTCGGGTCTGGGGTTGGGGTCGTTGCGGAGGATGGCCTCGACCACCTCCTCCGGCGACAGGCCGGCCTCCAGGAGCTCGAGCCCCTGCGGACCGTAGCTCAC
>CAYGKI010000254.1:766-3191 GCA_964350235.1 uncultured Gemmatimonadaceae bacterium
TCCACGATGGCCTGCGTGACCACGGCACCCACGCCCGCCTCGGCCCACAGCACTCCGTTGCCCACGGAGAAGACACGGGACTGGACGGCGCCGCCCAGCTCGCCCGTCTCGGGGTCGTAGCCCAGGATGGAGAACGTGGCCACGCCCGGGACGTCGTCCTGGGCGGCCACCGGCGAGGGCGTGGATACGAGACTGAGGAGCACGGCGGTGAGGATGGAAGGGATCCGGGCTCGGCGAGCGGCGGCAAACCGGCCATCAACAGTGGGACCCGTTGGCATGTCTATCTCCTGGGGACGGTGTCGATGTCTGGCGAACATGAGTGAACCGCTGTACCGTCGCCAGCTTGGGGTCGCGTGCGCGTGGTGGTTGGGATCGCGGCGCGATCTGCCGTATATTGGCAGCGCTTCGGCGCCCGACCACCGTGCTCCCGCCCACGCGGGTCGGGGACCGACCTCGGCAATCGCAGCCGCGACGGCTCGTCCGTGCGGCCTGAATCTCAAGCAACTACGCACGATTTGCGCTTATGAGCGACCAAACCCCGAAGCCTGACGGCGCGCCACGCCGCAACTTCCTGACGGCGCTGGGCGCGGTCATCGCCGGCGGGCTCGCCGGGGTGGCCCCGGTCCTGGCGGGCGTGGCCACGCTGCTGGATCCGCTCCGCCGGACTCGGGAGGACCAGGGCATGGTGCCGGTGACCCGCCTCTCCGTTCTGCCCGCCGACGGCGTCCCCAGGAAGTTCACCGTCTCCACGGATCGCGTGGACGGATGGACCACCTACCAGAACACGCCGGTGGGCGCCGTCTACCTCCGACGGACCGAGGACGACCAGCTGAGCTGTCTGAACGTGGTCTGTCCTCACGCCGGATGCTTCGTGAACCTGGCTCCGGGCGCCACGCACTTCGCGTGCCCCTGCCACAGGAGCCGATTCGCCCTGGACGGGAGCATCGACGATCCGGCCAGCCCCAGTCCCCGTGGCATGGACGCGCTGGAGTGCGAGATCCGTGAAGGCGGCGAGGTCTGGGTTCGCTTCCAGAACTTCCAGCCCGGACAAGAGCACAAGGTGCCCATCGTATGAACGCGATCTTCGACTGGCTCGACGACCGCACCGGCTACCGGGGCCTCCTCAACGAGGCCCTGTACGAGCGGATTCCGGGAGGTGCGCGCTGGCGGTACGTGTGGGGAAGCACCCTCACCTTCGCCATCGCGGTGCAGTTCATCACCGGGATCATCCTCTGGGCGGCGTACAGCGCCAACGCCCAGGGCGCGTGGGAGAGCGTGTACTACATCCAGTATGAGATGTGGGGTGGCTGGCTCCTGCGCGGCATCCACCACTACATGGCTCAGGTCACGGTCATCCTCCTCCTGCTCCACCTCATGCAGGTGGTCATCGACGGCGCCTACCGTGCTCCGCGGGAGGTGAACTTCTGGTTCGGTCTGGGTCTTCTGGGGCTCGTGCTCGGCCTTTCCCTCACGGGCTATCTGCTGCCCTGGGACCAGAAGGGGTACTGGGCCACCAAGGTGGCGACGAGCATCGCCGCCATCACGCCGTTCATCGGGCCGGAGCTCCAGAAGTTCGCCATCGGAGGGCCGGAGTACGGGCACTACACCCTCACCAGGTTCTTCGCGTTGCACGCGGGGGTCATACCCGGCGCCATCGTGGCCCTCATCGCGGGGCACGTGTATCTGTTCCGTCGTCACGGGATCACGGTGAAGGACCCGGACAAGGCGCCGGACACGACGTTCTGGCCGGATCAGGTCTTCCGGGACGCCGTGGCCATGCTGGCAGTGATGGCCACCGTGCTCATCCTGGTGTTCGCCACGGGCGGTGCCGAGCTGGGCGCGCCGGCGGACCCCACCGAGCCGTACGCGGCCGCCCGTCCCGAGTGGTACTTCATGTTCCTGTTCCAGTGGCTGAAGTACTTCCCGGCGGGCTGGGAAGTCGTGGGCGCCATGATCATTCCGGGCGCCATCGTCACCGTGGTGGCTCTCATGCCCATCATCGGGAACTGGCAGATGGGACATCGATTCAATCTCGGGCTGCTCAGCGCGCTCATCCTGGGCATCGGGCTCCTCACCGTGACGGCGTATCGGCAGGACGGCGCCGACCCGGACTTCCAGATCGCCAAGGAGCAGGCCGAGGAGGCCGCGCACCGGATTCGCGAGCTGGCGGCGGCGCCGTCCGGCATTCCGCCGACGGGAGCGCTGGCGCTTCTCCGGAGCGATCCGCTGACGCAGGGCCCCAAGCTGTTCGCCAGCAACTGCGCCAGCTGCCACGCGTACAACGGGCACGACGGACTCGGTCAGCCTCGCATCGACGACCAGACGGCCGCGGACCTCCACGGATTCGGGAGCCGGGAGTGGCTGCAGGGTCTCTTCGATCCTGACCAGGTGGCGACCGAAGCGTACTTCGGTGGTACCGCGTTCA